>NZ_LCWL01000096.1:0-175615 GCF_001441695.1 Alishewanella sp. WH16-1
CTATTTGGAACAATTATTTAGAAAGTATCCTGGACGCTGAAACGTTTTTATCCCTAAATCCGATATCTCACTCTTATCGCTACTCTGTTCGTACATGTCTTTAAATGCCGATATAAAATTGAGTATATTTTTCGATATCCTTGGTTCTGGGGCCTCCCAAAGAGGATCTTCGTTGTACTCAGGCGTCGTTGCATCTTCATTCCCTTGTCCTCCTGACTGTGGGCCCAATTTGTTTGTTGGAGTGGGGGGAATTGTTGGTTTATCGTTTTGGTAGTTTTGCGACGTCTTTTTTACTTTTTCTGCATTAATATTTTGTATGTCAGAATGTTCGACTTCAGGAACATCAATGAGTATTGGAGACTTACGTGTTGACGTTTCCACATCCGATATTTCAAGCTCTTCAGCGACCAAATCGTGGCCTTGTTCTTTTGGCCTGTTTGGATATGCTGAAGGCAATTCATCCTCTTCTGTATCGACTTGCTCATTATCATTGTCTGCACGCCAAGTAAAATCTAGTATTGGAAGTGTGCATGTCGACGCTCTTATTGACGATACAAAATATAAGCGTTCACCTGTTTTCAAAGGCATCCAAAACCCAGTGGTTTTGAGTTGCACCCAGCCAAAAGATGGAGGAGTAATGGCATAGACTCTTCGATTTGCAGGTTCTTTCACTAGACCGCTCCAGCACGCTTTTACTTGAAGCTTTGTGTAATCGTCATGGTAAATACTGCATAGCAGAGCCAGAGCTCTTTTGTTATGACGCGACATTCCGGCAGCAAGATGGATATGCGGTTTATGTTCATTACCCCCTTCACGCTCAAAATCTAAATCTTCGGTCTTACTTACATTGATCAGATTCTCTATAGTGTCAGCATTCTCGAACCAACCACCTAAAATGGCTTCGATAATCATAGGGGACGCTCCATATTCTGCCCGGAGAATTTCTGAACATGGAATAAGCATTTTCTGGTTATTTGATAGCTGTAGTAGGAGCGCTTTAGAATTGAGTCCGGGACCGAGCGGGTATATGTATGGGACAACATATGAGTAACTGTCCCCAAAAGTGTCGGTATATTTCGACATACCTAAATCAATTACTTGCGGGTTTTTGGGAAAATCAACGGAGAACGTATCTAAATTTGCCGAGGGAATGAATAGACATCTGGCATTGTCTTTTCCTTGCCATAGGGAACCGTTAAGTATGACCCTCAAAAATCGTACCGGAATCCAAGATAACCGGATAGAACTACGGTCATACTTTGCAACAGGCTCTTTTTTTACAGCTTCCAAATCTTGGTTAATTGTAGGTGCTAAAGCCACGGCGACCTCAGACACCATAGGGTCTGAATGCTTTTTCCTTACATACGTTGTTACCAGAACAATGACCCATATGCGCTCATCGGGAATAAAATTTTTTAGATTGACAGCTTGTCTAATACTCATACTACAAACCCCTTGAACAGATAAATATCCCTTCTGAGTGAGCGATTAACGCTCACTCAGAAGGGAATAACGCTTACGCCGATACTAAAATTGGCCACGCTTTGATGCCAAACGTTCTTGCATCAAGTTGTTTACCTGTTTTAGGGCATGTGCGAAAGCGTCTGAAAATCAATTTCATGCCATCCGGCACATGAATTTTCGACTGTGTAGTCATACATATGTCACCTCCTTACTTAGGGGGATTTTCTTGCTATGCATGAGGTTTGTGCTAGTATTAGCATGCTTTTCGGTATGCACAACAATGTAGCTTCCCTAAGATAGCTACGTTGGGTTGAGATGTTTGTTGACGCAAACATCTCAACTTCGAACAATATTCTTTCTTTTAATTGCTACCTGGTACCTTGCTGCTTCTAAAGATACTCCATAAAAATTTGCAATATCCTGTAAATCGCCATCAACGTTGAGCTGTTCAAAAGGGATTAATAGTTCACCCGCAAAACAGTTTGCTTGCCACTCGCTGGATTCGAATGCTTGTATTTTGTTGTCTGACTTTGCTAATGGGATATTTTTGTGTAACAGTAAATGGCCTAGTTCATGGGCTGCGGTCATTCTGTCTCTACCGTTACCTGCTATTGCTCCATGGTAGACGTCTTCTCGCAAGATAATGATCCGGTCATCTGGATAGGTCAGCCCATGGTTATCGCCCAAACTCTCACCATCTTCCACACTAAACTCAAAATTAGTCATCACTTTGGGAAGAACAAACTCTATAAAGTCGATGATGGGAAAGCGTCCCCCGAAAATACCAAACTTTGATCTGATGTCTAAAGCAACCTCTCTAATTTGGTATCTTTTCATCGGTGGGACTTTCACGGCATTTAAGTACAAAAATGACCTCTATCTATTCTTATCGCGAAGGATGTTCAGAAAACTATCTAAGTCATTACTATCAAATTTATCGAAGTTACGTGCAAACACGGCTGCAACCTCCCTTCTTTTCTCACACCGGCCATCCAAATCTATAGAGACTTTGTCTTTAGATGCTTCGGCAAGCTCTTTCATGCGCTCCTGCATCTGTTCTGCGTCAATGTGTAATATTTTGCATATCGAGAGCACTAGTTCATCGGTTATGTTCTTCTTACCTGTTTCAACCGCAGATATATATGCAGAACTAACTCCTATTGCTGTAGCCATGTCTTTCAATGATAACCCTTGATCAATACGAAGTTTCCTTACTTCCTTTCCAAAAGGGGTGAGCATGGTGTATCTCCTCAGACTTGAATTATGTACAATTACCTGTAAGATAACCCAAATTTAGAATAAATCAACCTGTTTTGGTTAATTTATTTCTAGATCAGGTTTTCCTCCTGCCTGTCTAGGATGCTCACAGCTTATTGATAACCGGAGGTCATTTGAGCGGTATCAAATTATCAGGACAAGCAATCAGCTTGATCATCGCCCTCGTCATTCTCACCGTAATATCTTGCGTAGGACCTGATGGATCAGTTTTTCAAGGAGATAGAGAAGCTTCGTATGAAGAAAATGAGTTGATACAGGGCACTATTAGTACCTTATGCAAATATGATAGTTGGGTATGTAATGCAGACGCGAATAACAAAATCGACTTTATTATTTTAGAGCATAGCCCATTTAGAAGATGGATTGGTTTGTTGATTGACGACCCTTCTGCATTTGCAAATAAGTCAGGTTCACGTCCCATTATCGCTATAGATAAGTCGACTCTTTTTGATGAGGCGAAGCGGCCTGTAGTTCTCTATCATGAGTTGATGCATTTGAAAATGAGTCGGTACAATGAATACAGTGGCCAAGATGCACAAGGTGAATGTAAAGATCACAACTTAGTTAAACTACGGACACAAGAGTTCTATCTAAAGCTTAGCCACCTGGAGCCGAGATTTTTAAGTTCAGCTCAGTACGCTTTGACTTCAAGTGGTAACAAAGAAGTTCTGTGTGAAGAGCTTGCAGACTAATCCTTACAGATAAAAAAGTTGTGTTAATCCTTCTCTGGAAATACAGGTGTTAATTAGTTACCACACCAGTATACCCTGCCATCCCTCAACCAAAAATGAGCTTTACAACCCGTCTTCCTCCAAACAGAGGGATGCAAGGAAGGCCGTCCGTCGTTATCGACAGATAAATTCCAACGAGGACTCGCATCTTCAAATAGAGCTAGTTGCAAAATATCGCCGCATCCACACGGGCAAACCAGAGCAGCAGACCAGCTCTCACCGTCATCAATTAGATGAATTAGTTGATAATCTGAAATTTTATGTGGAAGGGTGTCACCATTAATTTTTTTGACTCGGTATGTTGGACGCCAAAGTCCAATGAACCAGTTCTTGATAGATTTTATGAAATTAAGTAGTCGCTTCATGAATTCTCACCCAATACAGGCAAACCTAACAATGGTTCGTTCAATCCTGAACCAAGTATCTTTTGGTTTATGTGCTCAAAAGAATTTTCACTAAAATATTCAAATTCGCCTTCTCCCAGTGAAAATAGAGTACGCGCGTATTTATCGTTGCAGTCTAATCTAAACGGATAAAGACGAGCGATAAATTCTTGGACGCATAAGCTGGCTGCTAACATATTGACTGAAATCACTGATGGAGCTTGTTCTGTAGACCCGGGCATGTAACCCGCTTTGACCTGCTCAGCATGAGCTAAAGGGTCTCTTTCTTTTAATTCTTCTGCCGCTAAAGATTTTGAGTCATAGACGTCGCGGTCCTTCAGTGTAGCTCCACCTGGTTTTACATAATCGATTCGACCATTTATGTCTATAATAGACATGGTTCGATCGTGACCGAGCTTGCCAACTGGGATTGTGACGCCCACATCATATAAAGGTTGTAGAAATGCCTGTGACATAAGATCACAGATTGCTCGACCTATTAAACTATCAACACAACTGAAGATGATATCTGCGTCAGCAATCGCTATAACTGCTTCCCTAGACACGACTGACTTCGCTAGATTTTCTACTACTAAGTCTGACCGAAAAGTGCTGGCAGCTCTTTTGAATACATCAACTTTAAATGCAGAGCACTCCGCGTCGGCGATTGTTGAGTTAAGGATTCTATTTAAATTTCGTTTTTCGACCTGATCAAAATCTACGGCAATTATTTTGCCGATCCCTATCCTTGCCAATTGCTCCGCTGTAATACTACCTGTGCCTGAGCAACCGATGACCGCAACTGTCAATTTACTCAACTCGTTACGCATTTCTTCGGTAAACGCTAGCGGTCGCTTATTGTTGTCAGAGTTATCCCAAAAAAATTCAGTATTTGTGCCATATACGGCTACTAAATCTACAGGCGTTATTTTCTGATTTTGGTCGTACATACGTGCTTTAATCGAACCGTTTGGCACCATTATCGCCGTACCATGAGTTGCCGCTTCGCTGTTTTTAAATAGTTCGGGGATGACTAATCTGTCAGATCTGTCATCTACCAGTGAAAAAGCATTGAGGTTCCCTGGGTGTGAGTGAATCAATATTAGTGATAAGGACTCACTTTCAGCTTCATCTAAAGCTTGTGCTAAGTACTCTCCTGGCCAAGTTAATTGATCTGGAGATCTGCTGCATTCAGCATAAGGAACATAGATTGCCTTGATGCATAATAATTTAGTCTGATTGCCCGTCATTCTTTTGCATAGAAGAATGGCTGCGGCCTCTAATCCATCACCAGGAAACAGATGTTTCTTAACGAGTTGGTGAATGCTATCGATGATCACAAGAGTATGGGCTCGCCTCATAGTTCAACCTCTCTGGCGATTGATTCATCGACTAACCCTAAATGAGATAACACTGAGTCTACATCTGGGTTCCAAACTCCTGACGGTCTGTGTCTGGACCAACGTTGAAAGCTCCGTCCATTAATTGTTTGGGTTGCTTCTGTTTGAGGGATTACTCCTCCTTTAAGCCTCACTAGCGGTGGGAAGCAATAAAACATGTCAATCTCTGCAATTGGATAATTGGAAGGGATTTCTATGGCCACAGTGCAGACCAGAGCCGTATATCCTGCAGGTAACGTATAGTTTTGTATTAACAACCACCGACGACCATCGTTAATCGTTTCCCAGATACAACCTCGAGCATTGAGGTATGCCTCATCTACAGCAAGTAGATGAAACTGTCGGTTTATCGCTTGAGCGTTTTCACCATTATTTATATCTTTTGGCAGTAACTGCAGTCTTTCAATTCCATCCTGTGTCAAATCGATCACAGTTTGTAGCTCTACCACTTGTTTCGGTTGACCTTTTACTTTCAAACGGATAATCCAACCTTTGTTAGGATCTATACCTGCTTTTAATAGAGCATCCTTAACTAAGATAGAGGAGGTCTCGGACGTTATCATGACTCCGTGAACATCCAATTGCCAAGTTTGAATAACACGCTCGCGGGTATAGAAACGTTCTATGCCGCCAATAGTCAGATCAAAAATCGCACCAGGCAGAACCTGTTCATCTTTTTTGTCTCGATTCTCAAACCAAACTTCTAAGTCGTCAGAGATTCGGCCTATGCGGCGAAGATCGGTTTCGCTGATCACAGCTGACCATGCATAACGCTCATCATCTAAAACGAAGTATTTTATGCCATCAGCTTGTATCGCAATGAACTCTGTAACCGAGCTATCATTAGGTAGATGGACCACTTCATCGAGACCTAATTCTAAAGTTGGTCCTGACTCTGGCCAACGTATCAGTATGTAATCAGTTGCAGGCTTTAAGTTTGCTGCAACTAGCAGCTGTCGCGCTGTTGGTGAACGGTCTTGGATAGTCAACTGGACACCATTTATAACAACTAATGGGCTTTCCGGTTTATGTGTTGGTGGATCTATATGCATGAAGCTTGCCTCTATATAAGTTTAATTTTGTTCGGTATCCCGAACTTCGACTTTATGGTCTGATCATTTTTTCTTCCTGTCAACAGGTTTTTTTTTGTTCGTTATAATGGTATTTTGTCGGAAGTTATATTTAAGGAGGTTATTGTGGCATCTCAAATAGGTGAAAAAATCAACGAAAAAAGGCGTGAACTAGGTATCTCTCTTGAGAGGCTTGCTGAGCTATCTGATTCAAGCAAGAGTTACCTTTGGGAGCTAGAAAACAGAGACAAGCCGAATCCTTCAGTAGAAAAAATTAATAAAATAGCTTTGGCTCTTGGTGTTAGCCCTCAATACCTACTAGAAGAGCAAGCTACTGAGACCCAGGAAGGGATGGTCGATAATGCCTTTTTCAGGAAATACCAGTCGCTTGATGATCGTGATAAAGAAAAGATTAGAAAAATAGTCGACTCTTGGTGGAATGATGGTGACTAACATGGATAACCATCCTAAAGCTGAGGCTAATCGCATATCTGTTCTGTTACGCACGGTCTTGGGAGAAGAAAGATTTCCTGTCGATATTAAAAATGTGATTTTGGAAGTGTCTAATAACAAGTTTCCAAAAGAACCGATTGTCGATATTCGACCTGTGCCGCTAGATAAATTTGAAGGCATGCTTGTTAAGAGCCCAAAAGGCACAAAATGGATGGTGGGGTACAACGATCAAATTGCATCTGAAGGGCGGATTCGTTTCACTTTAGCGCATGAGTTTGGTCATTATTTGCTGCATAGAAATCTTCAATCAGAATTCAATTGTGCAACCAAAGATGTCATGAGTACGGATTTGGGTGATCGGTTAATGGAGAAAGAAGCGGATACATTTGCATCAAGCCTGCTTATGCCATTAGACGACTTTCGAAAGCAAATTGAAGGCTGCTTAATCTCAATTGATCTCTTAAAGCATTGTGGTGATAGATATGGCGTTAGTTTAACTGCAGCAGCACTCAAGTTGAGGGATGTAGCTGTGGGAAGGGTGATAATTGTTGCAGCAAAAGATGGATTCCTTGATTGGGCATGCTCGAACCAGGCGGCTTACAAATCGGGAGCATATTTTGCGACGACTAAAGAAACAATAGAAGTCCCTGTCAACTCTCTCCTCAATACTACAATTTGGTCTCCGGATGGTAAGTCCGGGACAATCAAAGCTAACGCTTGGCTCCCGAAAGAACCTGTGCATATGGAATTAGTGGAACACGTTTTTGTAGTTGTTGGTGAGGGATACAGCTATACATTGGGTATTTTGGTTCTCCCTGACTCCGAAAGACAAGTAGGGGAAGACGAATTAATAGAAAACGATTCAATCAATTAGATAGAAGAAGTAACGGATTAATGCTGAACTGAAAGAATCAAATTTTATCTGCAATAATAATTTCTCTCAAATTTTATTGTTTGATGGATGTCTAGCTGGTGTTGAATAATTTTAATTAGATATATAGATGCATTTTAAATATACATACCCAGTGCGAATTATTATAAATAATATAACTTCGCACTGGGTTGTTATATAAATAATATTTTTTACATGTCTACGTAATTTTCGAGTATTCTCTCTAGCGCTTTTGCGCTCGATATTTGTTCTACGTTAGCTAGATATATTATTCTGGCATGTGTGGATTTGTCACATCTAACTACCCATTTTACTTTTTCACCTTTATCAGTGTCATTTTCATCAAATTTTCTTAGCAAGTCATGGAAATATCTATCGCATCGATACAGAACGTTTTCCGTGATATCACTAACCCCCTTTTGGGCCAATTTACATGCTAAATCATTCATCGATATGTTTAATCTTGATGCCATTTCCTTTATTTTGTTTTTCAATGTTACCGATGAGTAAAGCCCAATACTTCCGTTGCATGACTGCTTTTGGATATTTTCAACTACCCTAGCTAGATGTTCTTTCCTGCATTCAATATCTAGAGATTTCTTCCAATGGGCTATTTTCTCATCGCAAGCATTTGTTATTTCGTTTCTTAATTTATCAATTATTTCTATTTCAGCTAGCCGTTCTGATGCTGATGCTGCATAAATTCCTGATGGCCCTATTTCCTTTATATAGTGAATATAAGCTCCTGTCTCTTTTGATAGGGTTCTTCTTATTGCCTGCTTTCCAAGTGATAATAATTCATCGTTTTTCTTCAGCGAGTGGCTTTCTTTCTTAAGCAAAAATTCTTTTGTTTCTGACTTTATTTTATCAATGGCAGATGTGTTGCTGGCCTCAGTATCAATATGTCTTATTATTGATCTTAGTAGCGCAATGTTTCTGCTATTTATAACTGATAGTAGCTCGTAAATATTTTTAACCACCTTTACGTCAGCGAGCTCTAATAATTTTCTATAGGTTCTTTGATTTGATGCTCTCACTCTTCCCGCAATGTTTTCATAAGATTCTATTTCGATAGGAATTGAATGATATTGAGCCACTTGATTTTTAATTAACGCAGCTCTTGATGCAGTCGCCCTAAGTGCCGCTGATGAATTTCGCTGTCTATCGCTAGCTTTTTTTTCTTCTTTAATTAATGGTTCTGCTATATCGGAAAAGTACGTTTTTTTAGTCATGGGGTTCACCTGTATTTACTATTCAGTATGCTCGCCTGTTTTTCTATCTTGCGACTCCTTTGTGTTTATGATAGAAACAGAAAAGGCTGCGTCAATGGCTGCACAGCGTCTATCCGTAACCGTAGTCAGCCAGATTAATAGTGCTTACAGTTACCTTGACTTTCTATCACATTATAGATTAAATTTGATAGAAAGCAACGCTGAGTATGAAAATTAGACAAATGTAGACGTTTTACTCTTTAAGGGGGCTGTATGTCGGTAAAAAAGGTAGATTTAAAAAACTTCCCCTTTAAAGTCGAAAGAGTGCCAGACGATCCAACTAGTGCTCCTCACGATAAAACGCTTTATAACGGGTATGATTTTGATAATGCATTTATCTCAGATCTTAAGTCTGACCTTAAAACAAATTCAGTCGTCGTCTTTGAAAATGTTTTTTCTGTCAATCAGTTACCTGATGTTCCCGAAGATTTTACACCCACTGGAGATAAATTCTGCAGTGATATCGTGAACCGTGCTATTGAGCTTTTACTTAAGACAGGTCAAATTCCCGTCAGCTACCGAAGTGAAAACTCAGGTAGCTTATACGTTAATTTGGTTCCTATGGAAGGGGAGAGCCAGCAGGCGATAAAATCAACAAAAGACATGCGTGGCCATACTGATGCTATAGCTCATGCACTGGTAGAAGAGGAAAGTGTCAAAGGAATATCACCCTCTCCAAACACGGTTATCTTGATATGTTTGTCCAATCCAGGCCGAACGGCTACGAAGATTTGTTGCTTAGATGATGTCCTGCAGTTACTGAAACCTGAAACAATAGAGCAACTAAAATTACCACAGTTTATGGTACAACCTCAGGGTACCTTTAAAGACTTAGAACCACTGATAAACGCGCCAATTTTGAGGGACAATCCACAAGGACTAAGGTTCAGTCATGGCAAAATAACCGTAGACAAAATGTCTTCAAATGCTGAATCTGCAGAAGCGGCATTGGAAGAACTTAGATCTATAGTCAGTAAGTGTTATGAATATGTAGTGCTTAAGCCCGGAGACATTGCATTTATTAACAATCATAACGCTATTCATGGTCGTGCAGAAGTGGGTGATCATAAGCGTTGGTTGCTAAGAATGTACGCCATTAATAATAATACTGTGTGTTACCCCGCGAATGGCATGCCTTCCTACGTGCTTCATCCTTAAAGTTATGATCTTATTAGACTCTAATTTAGCTAAATAAAACTGGGGATCTAATACCGAAATAAATTTAGGTGGGTGAGCTGAATACCTAATGTCTTTATCAGTTATTTCTGATCCATTCTCAATTATTGCTGAAAATGACACCCGCCGCCGACCAGCGCGACTGCAGAAGCAGTATGATGTGGCGAGCGAAATGGGCGTTGTTGCCAATCTTGCTGATCCCTGGCGATACCGGCAATCGAGTAAATAGCGGCGGTTGCCAGTGCTTCGCTTTCTGTTAACGGCGGTAAGATCCCCGGTAAGCGTTGTGCCAGCATCGATTTGCCGGTACCAGGTGGGCCGAATAACAGCAAATTATGTTCACCGGCAGCGGCCAGTTCCAGCACCCGCTTGGCTTGTGGCTGGCCTTTCACATCCGCCAGATCCAGCGGGTTGCCTGGTGGTTTGTCAGGCAGAGGTGGAATGGCGGGCAGGGCTTGCTGTGCCAATAAGAAACTGTGTACTTGCAGTAAATGGGTGGCGCCATGCACGGCCGCGTCAGGGATCAGTTGCGCTTGTTGGGCATTACTCATCGGTAAAATGGCGGCGCGTCCGGCATCGCGGCAAGCAATCGCCAGCGGGATTTCGCCTAGAATCGGCCGGATTTCGCCAGATAGCGCCAGCTCGCCGCAAAATTCAAAGGGATCAGTGCATTTTTCCGGTAGCTGGCCAGAGGCGACAATAATCCCCAGCGCAATCGCCAGATCAAAACGGCCACCTTCTTTCGGTAAGTCGGCAGGGGCTAAATTAACAGTAATGCGCCGGTCCGGGAATTGGAATCCGCTATTTAACAGTGCGCTGCGCACCCGATCCCGGGCTTCTTTTACCGAGGTTTCCGGCAGGCCGACCAGCTGAAAAGCCGGTAAGCCGTTACTCAGGTGTACCTCGACGGTAACCAGGGGGGCCGCCAGACCATAGCGGGCGCGGCTAAAAATAATGGCCAGTGACATTGTTGCTCCCTGCAAGCTGAGTTAGATTAAATTTTATTTTATTGTTAAATAAATGCAAGTTTTTGGCTTTTTTGTTGTCGCGCCACAGCAAGCCATTCAACAAACAGAAATTTTGTAGTTTTTCAGCGGCAGGCCGATAATTCCGATATACACTTTAACCACATTCTAAAAGATGGAGTAAGCGGTAATGGAGTACGCCCTATGGCTTCAGTTCAGCCTCTGATCCTGCGCGGCCGCTGGTTAATTCTGGCGCTATCGCTTTGTTTTATAGTCTTAAGCAGCATCGGGCTGGGCCAGTTGTATTTCCGCGGTGATTACCGGATCTTCTTTGCTAAAGATAATCCACAGCTGCAAGCCTTTGAGCAGATGCAGCTGGAATTTAACAAAAGCGACAATATTCTGATTGGTATAGCACCGCGCAGCGGTGACGTATTTCAACCGGAAATGTTGCAATTAATCCGCGAATATACCGAGGCCGCCTGGCAGACACCCTATTCAATCCGCGTTGATTCGCTGAGTAATTTTCAGCACACCACAGCCGAGGCCGACGACCTGGTGGTTGCCGATCTGGTGCCGAACTCGCAGCTCTCTGCTGCGGAGCGTCTGGTTATCCGTGACATTGCCATTGCTGAACCGGCTCTGGTGAACCGCTTGGTGGCAGCCAATGGTAAGGTGACGGCGATCAACATCACGGTGCAATTGCCTGAACCAACACAGCAACAGCAGGTTACTGAAATTTGGTCATTTGTCAGTGACTTATCAGCACAATTTGCAGCGCGTTATCCTAACGTCGAATTCCACCATACCGGTATCATCGCGCTGAATTATGCCTTTGCCTCTGAGGCAGAACAGGATGTCCGTGCACTGGTGCCGATAATGCTGGCGGCTATTATGTTGATGCTGGCAGTGTTACTGCGCTCGATCGCCGGTGCGCTGGCGACCTTGTTGATAATAGTGGTAACTGTAACTTCAACCCTGGGTATCGCAGGCTGGCTAGGGCTGTTTATGAGTACTGCGACCGTCAACGTGCCGACCATTCTGATGACGTTGGCCGTTGCGGACTCCGTGCATTTGCTGGCATCTATGCAATTTGCTTTGGCCGATGGCAAGACAAAATCACAAGCTATTCAATACAGTTTGCAGCGTAATTGGCAACCGGTAGTGATTACCAGTGTAACCACTGCTATAGGCTTTCTGACGCTAAATTTCTCTGAAGTGCCAATTTTACGGGATCTGGGTAATCTGACCGCACTGGGCGTGATGTTGGCCTGCGTCTTTAGTCTGACTTTGTTACCGGTGCTGATGCAATTTCTGCCGTTACGGGCCGCTACCATACAGCAAAGTTCTGGCACTATGGCGCGTTTATCTGAATGGGTTATTCAGCGTCAGCGGCTCTTACTTTGGGGGTTCGTGCTGGTGACACTGCTTTGTACAGCGCTGCTGCCGTTAAATCGCGTCAATGACGAACCGAATAAATACTTTGCCAGCAGCACCAGTTTCCGCCAGGCGAATGACTTTATGGAACAAAACCTCAGTGGCTTTACCAGTATTGATTTTGCGCTTAATGGTGGCGTTGCCGGCGCGGTTAATCAGCCGGAATTATTGCAGGCACTGGAACGCTTCAGCAACTGGTTAGCAGAGCAGCCGGAAGTGATGCATGTCAATACGCTCAGTGATGTGCTGAAGCGGCTGAATAAAAATATGCACCAGGATGATCTGGCCTTCTACCGCCTGCCGGAAACAGCAGCAGAGGCGGCGCAGTACTTACTGTTATATGAAATGTCCTTGCCGTTTGGCCTGGATCTGAACAATCAGTTGAATATCGATAAAAGCGCTACCCGTTTAACCGCAACACTGTATAACCTTGGCAGCAAAGAATTAATTGCGCTGGAGCAGCGGGCGCTGGCTTATTTTGCCGCTAACTGGCCGGACTATCAGCTGTCCGCTGCCAGTGCCGCCCTGATGTTTGCCTATATCGGCGAGCGTAATATGGCGTCAATGTTAACCACCTTGCCGTTAGCCTTACTGCTGATTTCAGCGCTATTGCTGGTTAGCTTGCGTTCCTGGCGTCTTGGCCTGATCAGCATTATTCCAAATCTGGTACCGGCATTAATTGGCTTTGGCCTGTGGGGGCTGCTGGTCGGTGAAATTAACCTGGCATTGTCGGTCGTGGCCAGCATGAGCCTGGGGATCATTGTCGATGATACCGTACATTTTCTCAGTAAGTACCGCCATGCGCGGGAAGAGGGGCGGGACAGCGAGCAGGCAGTGCGCTATGCTTTTCACAGTGTTGGCCGGGCGCTCTGTATTACCACGCTGGTACTGGTAGCCGGTTTTTCAGTGCTGATGTTTTCCGGTTTCCGGCTTAACTCCGATATGGGCCTGCTGACCTCAGGGATTATTTTGATCGCCCTGCTGGTTGATCTATTCTTTTTACCCGCTTGTTTACTCAAGCTCGACAAATCAGGGAGAACTGCCGATGTTAGTCCGGCCACAACAAAATCAATCTGACGCCAGCCGACAGCCAGGTCGTTTTGCCAGCGTCACAGGCTGGCTGCTGGCCGCTAGCCTGCTGTGTATCCCGCTGGCGCAGGCAGATGCTGAAAAAGGCCTGGCGATCGCCACCGAGCAAAAGGCGCGTGACCGCGGTTGGGGTGACAGTGAAAGCGAACTGCAGATGGTGCTGCGCACTGCTCAGGGCCGGGAAAGTGTGCGCCGCATGCGCACCCTGGCGTTGGAAGTGCAGGGCGATGGTGATAAAAGCCTGACTATTTTTGATGAGCCGCTGGATGTGCGCGGTTCGGCTTTTCTAACCCATTCCCATCCCACTGCTGAAGATGACCAATGGTTGTATTTACCCAGTGTAAAACGGACACGGCGGATTGCCAGCCGCAATAAATCCGGGCCCTTTATGGCCAGTGAGTTTGCCTATGAAGATATGACGTCCTTTGAGCTGGAGAAATTCAGTTTTAACTATTTGCGGGATGAGCCCTGCGCTGAGCTGACCTGCTATGTGGTTGAACAAACGCCAACCGACAGTTTTTCTGGCTACAGCAAAATTCTGGTCTGGGTAGATCAGCAACATTACCGCGTGATGCGTGCAGAGTATTACGACAAGAAACAAAGTCTGCTGAAAATTTTGGAGCTGAGTGATTACCGGCAGTATCTGGATAAGTTCTGGCGGGCGCACAAGCTGAGTATGCAAAACCAGCAAACCGGCAAAAGTACCGACTTGTTGCTGGAGAGCATCCGCTTTAATACTGGCCGCAGTGCAGCAGACTTTGATGTTGCTGCCTTAGAGCGGGCACGCTAGGGAGTGATGATGTTAGGTCGCACTAGCTGTATTGCTTTGCTGGCGTGGGCATTACAACTGCCGGCCCAGGCTGCCACCTTGGGGCCGGTCGATGCCAATACGACACTCTGGCGGTTGGCGCTGGCGGCGCGCCCCGATGAGCAGGTAACGATGCCGCAGGTGATCTATGCGCTGTGGCAGCACAACCCGGCCGCATTTCGCGACCAGAATTTGCATTATTTACTAAAAGGCGCCCGGTTAACGGTGCCAAGCCGCGAGCAAATGCTGGCCACACCGGTGGAGCAGGCGCATCAATGGTATTACGGCGAACTGGCGAAGCAACAATTACCAACCCGCTTAGCCACTGCCCAACCGGCTAAACCTGAACCTGTTGCCACTGCGCCGGAGCCTGAGGCAGCCGTGGCATTGCCGCAGCCAATCCGCCCTCCGGCACAACCGGCTAAACCTGTGGCAACAACGCCCCGTCCTGCGCCGTCTCCTGCAGTAACACCCGCACAGGTACCACAAGTTGCCAGTAGCACCAGCCGTTTGCAGCAGGAGTTAGGTTTTGAACAACGTTTTTTTGCAAGCCGGGGCCTGGCGGCAGCCGAGCGCTCACCGCAGCTATTAAGTTATCGCGCACTGTGGTCGTATGAAGATGCCAGTCGCAAGCATCAGCTTAATCTGGAGCCGTATTTGCGCTGGCACAGAGCTGACAGTGACAGCAATCTGGTCGATCTGCAGCAGGCTTACTGGCGCTATATCGGTGATGGTTGGGAATTTAAAGCCGGTATCGATACGCTATTCTGGGGGGTAACCGAATCACAACATCTGGTGGATGTACTGAATCAAAGCGATCTAGTCGCCGGCGTTGAGCTGGAAGCTAAATTGGGGCAGCCGATGCTGCAACTCAGACGCAGTGGGAATGCCGGCACCCTGGATCTGTTTGTACTGCCGTATTTTCGCGAACGCTTATTTCCCTCACCACAGGGCCGGCTTAGTCCGCCGCTGCCGGTAAACCATGACCTGGCCTGGTATGAATCCAGCTCCGGTAAACATAATCTGGACTTTGCCCTGCGCTATAGCCAGCGCTTTGCCGGTTTGGATCTGGGGCTGAGTTTCTTTAGTGGTAATAACCGCGAGCCGGTTTTAGTACCTACCGCAAACGCCGGGTTACGACCACTTTATTACCAGATGGAGCAGTACGGGCTGGATTTGTCATGGGTGCAGGGCGACTGGCTCTGGAAGCTGGAGTCGATTTACCGCCGTAGCGGGCCTTTTGACTATGTTGCCGCTACCGGTGGTTTTGAATACACCCGGGTCGGCGTCTTTGGGCAAAGCTGGGATCTGGGCTGGATTGCCGAATATCAGTACGATAGCCGCGGCAAGGCCGCGACCCTGCCGGGGCAGAATGATCTGTTCTTCGGTTGGCGGCTGGCGCTGAATGATATTGCCGGCACCGAGTTTTTATTTGGTGTGCTGCAGGATCTGGATCAGCGACAAAGCCGCAGCATCAAGCTGGAGGGCGCCCTGCGCCTGACTGACAGCCTGCGGTTAAGCCTGAACGGTTGGCTATTTCAGAGTAATAACCCGCAAGATGCGCTGTTCTGGCTGCGTCGTGATGATTATCTTGCGCTGCAACTGACCTACTTTTTCTGATTTCTGGTTATTTAGGCTTTGGTCTGTGCTGCCTTTACGGTAGCATAGGTCTTTTGCCTGTTGTGTTACGCCGAGAAAAACGTGTCTGAGCAAGATCCTGTTGATACCAATTTCCCATTGTCGGATGCCAAGCTGCTGCAGTGGTTTGATCCGGCGACGGTCCATCGTGCCCGCGCTTATTTGCAGGCCGGTAAAGTGCTGAAATTGGAATACAACGACGATCTGAGTCAAATCAGCGCCCAGGTATGGGGCGCCGGCTTTGCGCCTTACCGGCAAAAAATCGGTCTGCGTGAACAACAAGGGCAGTGGCAGTTGGAAGATAGTTGCAGTTGCCCGGTCGGCGGCCGCTGTAAGCATGTGCTGGCTGTACTGCTGCGCTTAAAGCGCGATTATGCGCAGCAGCAACTGCGGATCAAACAAATGCCGTTGTTGCAGCTGGACAACTGGTTTGCTGAAGTGGCCAAGGTACGCGAACCTGACGCTGCCAGCAGCGAAGAGAGTATCCTGTATTTACTGAGTTATGGCCAAAGTGGTTTGCAGCTCTATCCGCGACGGGTCAAGGTGCTGAAAAAAGGCGGCTACAGTAAAGGCCAGCCTTTGGGTAAGTACGATCTGGTCGCGCCACAGCCGCCAAGCTGGCTGGCCGAAGAAGACTACCGCTTACTGACATTATTCCGCTCCCACAATCAACAGGATCAGCATTTACTTGAGGGGCGCTGGGGTTATGAGTTGTTACAGGCGTTTCTGGCAACCGGCCGCTGCTATTTTGGCGAAGCCCGGCAACCCTTAAGCTGGCAGGAGGCGAGACCGCTGCAACTGAGCTGGCAGGCCAGCAGTGGCGGACAACGGCTGCAGTGTCAGATCGCAGAAGATGAGGCGAATCAGCCAATCTTTACCGAACCGCCCTGTTTTATCAATACCGATCATTATGAACTGGGCCCGCTGGATACGGCATTAACGGGGCGCGAGTTAAAACTGCTGAGTAAGATGCCACTGATCCCGCCGGCACAGCTAACCCAGCGGCTGGGCCAGCTGCAAAAGCTATTCCCGGCAGTCACCTTACCGCTGCCGGAGGGCGCTGCCGCCAGTCAACTGGATGTGGCACCGGTACCGGTGCTGGCACTGCAAATGCGGGTGCAGCAACCGAAAATGCCGGCCAGACCCGTCGCTATTCTGGCCTTTGATTATGGCGCCCACCGGCTACCGCTGAATTTACAGCAGCGGCAAACTGAGATCGTAACGGCGGCGCAGAGTATTTTTGTGCTACGCCAGCGTGGCGTGGAAGTGGCCGCTTTAGAGCAATTGCTGGCACTGGGGCTGGTCAGTTGTGAACTGCCGGCACCGGCGAATACGCTCAGCGCCTTCTCAATAGGGGAAGGGCCGGATAATCCAGAGCTATGGCAACCGCTGCTGGAAGCCTTGCCCGAACTGCGGCAGCAAGGCTGGCGCATTGAGCAGGACAGTGACTTTAATCTGCAAATTCTGGATGCCAAGCCCTATTTACAGGTCAGTGACGGTAAGCACAGCGGTTTCGAGCTGGCGATCCAGGTCGATGTCAGTGGTCAGCAGGTGCCGTTATTACCGTTAATTAGTCAGTATCTGCGGCATTATGGCCTGCCCACCGCCGGTGAAACCATCTGGCTGAGTCTGCCGCAGGGCAAACTGGCGATCCCGATGGCATTAATTCAGCCGCTGATTGATACCATCGTTGAGCTGCTGAACTTACAGAAATCGCCGCTAACGCTGGAGTTACCAGACTATAAAGCCGCGATCCTGCCGCCACCCGGTGCGGCGGAAATTCAGTATCTGAATGCTAACCGCCTGCAGCGTCTGAACGAGCAGTTACACAATTTTCAGGGTATTAGCGAGGTGCCGCTGCCAACAGGTCTGCAGGCGACACTGCGCAGCTATCAGCAGCAGGGTTTAAACTGGCTGGTGTTTTTACGCCACTTTGGCCTGGGCGGTATTCTGGCCGATGATATGGGGCTGGGTAAAACCCTGCAGACCTTAAGTTTCTTGTTGCACGAAAAGCAGCAGGGGCGTTTAACCCAGCCGGCGCTGATTGTTTGCCCGACCTCACTCCTTGGCAACTGGCAGAATGAAGCGGCGCGTTTTACCCCGGCGCTGCGGGTCCTGCAAATTTACGGTGCCAAACGCCGGCCTTTGTTTGAGCAACTGGCAGAGTTCGATGTGCTGGTGACCAGCTATCCGCTGCTGGTGCGGGATCTGCCGCTGTACCGGCAGCACGCTTTTAGTGTGGTGGTGCTGGATGAAGCCCAGCATATTAAAAATGCCGGCAGTCAGGCCGCGCAGAGCGTGCGGGCGTTAAAACGCGACTTTAGCCTGGCCTTGTCGGGCACGCCGCTGGAGAATCACCTGGGAGAATTAAAGTCACTGTTTGACTTTGTATTGCCGGGGCTGCTTGGCACCGAAGCCCACTTTACCCAGGTGTATCGCAAACCGATTGAGAAACATGCCGATACCGAGCGGGCACAGGCATTAAAACAAAAAGTGGCTCCCTTTATGCTGCGCCGCACCAAACGCCAGGTGGCCGCGGAGTTGCCCGAGAAAACCGAAATTGTCCAGCTGCTGGAGCTGGAAGCCGATCAGCGCAACCTGTATGAAAGTATCCGCTTGATTATGGAAACCAAGGTACGGGAGCTGTTTTTGCGTAAAGGCGTTGCCGCCAGCCAGATCGAGTTTCTGGACGCCTTGCTGAAACTGCGTCAGGCTTGCTGTGATGCCCGCCTGGTACCGATCGAGCAGGCGCAGTTGGTGCGGCATAACGCCAAGCTCAGTTGGTTGCGGGAGAATCTGCCGGAAATGATTGAAGAAGGCCGGCGGGTACTGCTATTCAGCCAGTTTGCCAGCATGCTGCACCTGATTGAGCAAGAGCTGCAATTTCTCGGCATCAGTTACAGTAAGTTAACCGGCCAGACCAAAAACCGGCAGCAACAAATTGATGCCTTTCAACAGGGTGAAACAGAAGTCTTTTTAATCAGTTTAAAAGCCGGTGGTACCGGCCTGAACCTGACGGCTGCCGACACCGTGATCCATTATGATCCCTGGTGGAACCCGGCGGCAGAAAATCAGGCCACTGACCGCGCCCATCGCATCGGCCAGGATAAAGCGGTCTTTGTGTACAAACTGATTGCCCGCAATACGGTAGAAGAAAAAGTCCAACAACTGCAGCAATACAAGCAGGGACTGGCCGATCAACTGCTTAGCAGCGGCAAGGGCCAGCTATGGCAGGGTAATGCCGAGGATCTGCTGGCGCTGTTTATGGCTGACTAGGGCCGGGCAACAGCGCATAATAAGCGGCGAGCAGCGCAATATCGTCATCGGTCAGGCCGCGCGCCTGCGGGCTCATTAACGCATGTTTGCGACTGCCATCGCGATATTGCTGCAATGCCTCAGTCAGCTGTGCTTCTGGTAAGCCAGCCAGACTGGGGTATAACGCCTGGCGCGAGATACCATTAGCGCCATGGCACGCCGCGCAACTGCGGGCACGCAGGCTGCCCTGCTGCAGTAACTGCTGCTGTTCAGGCGTAAAACGTGCCGTTAACTCCGGCTCAGGGGCGGGCTTACCGCAGGCCGCTAAACCCAATACTGCTCCTAATAACAAACCACAGCGCATTACTCCGTTCCTTTTTATAAGCTGAATCCGCAAACATCAATATGTCCTAGCCTGCCATAAAATTTTACTATTGCCCAGTTAGCCAAAACGGGTAGTGACACACGCAGTACCTCGACTAAAGTTGCAGCAGCAAGCGGCAACAAGCCCTGCAATTTTTCTGTTATGGTTAATGCAGCTTAACTTAACGGATGCCCTATGTCAGACGCTACCCCAGAGCTGCATCAACAACCTTTTGCTGACCGGCTAAGCTGGCTGGAGCAGTTAGCCAGCCGGCATAGTGCGGCCTTTATTGCCGGCACCGCTGCCCGCGAGGCTTATCTGGCGCAGCATCCAACTAAAATTATTGCGCTAAAATGCATGGATGGCCGGATCCATCTGCCGCATGCTACCCAAACGCCGCTGGGGATTATTCAGCCCTACCGCAATTTGGGTGGCATTTTTAACCTCGGCTGGCCGTATCTGGGCGATTTGCTGTGCGATGATATCAATCAGGCGCTGGCGCGAGGCAGGCCGGTGCTGATACTGATTAGCTATCATTTCTCAGCCGGTGCCAGAGAGCGCGGTTGTGCCGGCTTTCAACATGATCGTGATGCCGCACTGGCGCAAGCGCTGCAGATCCGCGACCAGCTACAGAGCATTTTTGCCGCCAGTGAACAGTGTTATGCGCTGGTGGTTGGTTTTGAAACCGACAGCGACGCGCTGGTATTGCATGGCAGTACTGGCCGGATGCTGGATTTAAGCCAGTACAGTCCGGACCTGAGCCCGCAGTTACCGGCCTTATTGCAACAACTCTGCCCGTTATTGCCAGCGGCGATGCAGCGCGATTTGCTGCCTCTGCTGCTCGGTAATTTGCGGCACAGCGCCTTGCAGCGGCAACAACGGCGGCAGCTGGATATTGAGCATCGGGAGTGGATGCTCTGTCTGGGGCGTGGCTTTGATTTTCTGCATGTGCCTAATATTGCCCTCATTATCGGCCCCTTTAGCCCGGACCTGTCGCAGCCGGTGAAAAAGGCCGCCGCGATCATCCTCAATAATATCAAGCAGCAGCGGATCCCGGCAGATGGCGTCTTACTGCTGGCCTCAGTACCTTATCAACAGGCCGGCATTGACCGACGCCGCGCTGAGTTAAAGGCCGCGTTTTTCTGTCAGTTTGCTAAAACGGTGATTGCCGAACAGGAACCGGCATTATTGCCGCTGCTGCAAAGCCGCAGTGCCGTGATGTATTGGCCAGAGCGGCGGCTGGAGTGGTTATAAGCTGGCTAAAACTTGGTGATTTTTACTAAATAGTGGTTTTGGCCTGGCGGCTTGCTGAATTGGTGCAGTATAAGTATCTGTTTTTATTTGCTATAAATTTTGGCCGTAAATTTGCCTTAACCGGTCGATAGCAATCAATCAGGTTAAAACAGAGGCGAATAATAAAATGCATAACGTAAAAAATAAAAAACTATGGTTAGTGCCGGTATTAGTGTTTAGCGGCCTGTTAAGCGGCTGCATTGTCGTGGTTGACGCCGCGGAAAAGACCAATGGGAGTTATCAGGGCACGGCGCAGCAAGGCGATGTCTCGCGGGTAAATGGTAGTATCAGCCTGAATGAACAAAGCCGGGCGGGCAAGGTCTCCACCGTTAATGGCAGCATCCGTCTGGCGGAGCAGGTACAGATTGACAGTGCCGAAACGGTGAATGGCAGTATTAAAGCGGCACAAAATTTAACGGTACAAGGTGGTTTAAGCACAGTGAATGGCAGTATTGAAACGGCGGCGGGCTCGACCATTAAAGCCGATATTAGTACGGTCAATGGCAGTATCCGTTTAAGCGGCAGCGAAGTCGGCGGCAAGCTGGAAACTGTAAACGGCAATATCAGTCTGTTGGCGGGGACAGTGGTAAAGGGCGATCTGATTTATGCTGAGCGCAAACGTCAAAGCGGTTGGTTTGGTAAAGATGACAGCAACCAGCCGACTCTGACCATCAGTGCCGACTCGCGTGTGGAAGGGAAAATTATCCTGCGTCAGCCGGTACAGCTAAAGCTGGAAAATGCCAGTCTGGCTGCCCGGGTGGTGCGTGAGAACTAGGTATCTAGTAGCTAAAGTGTTGCTGCAGGCGGCTAAATTCGTTCTGATAGACGATGATAGCCGCCGCCAGCTCATCTCTCACCAGATTGGCCTGTCCCAGACTTTCATTTAGTTTGGCTAACTCATCGCGGATCGTAATTCGTTGTTCGCGAGTCAGGCCGTCTGCGACCAGCTGCTCATTGAGCTTGGCGATACTGCTCTCCAGTTCATAGATTTCCTGTTGTATGTCGCGTAACTCGTTATGCGCACCGTCAAGTTGAGTTTTGGCCTGATACAGCGTTTGGCCATCCCGATAACCTGCCATAAAAGCACTGGCGAATTCAGGTGGGCAGCTATTCTGATAGCGATGATTGTTGCGACCCTGGGCAAAGCCATTTTTGGCGGTACAAAACTGTGCTGAACCTTCATAGTGGCCAGCTCGATAAGCGGCCAGATCCGGTGTGACCCCATGTTTGGCACAGTCTTGACGATAGTTGCTGATCTGGCTCTCGTTGCGGCCTTTTATGCCATCTTCAAAGCCGAGCGTACGCCAATCGGCATTTAGGCAACCCGCCTGGTCCAGGCTACTACAGCCAGCCAGTAGCAGACTGATTAAGCAGAGTGGTAATAAAATTTGTTTCAACATCTCGGGTTGTCCCTTATAAAGTCGCAAAATCGTCTGCTGCTATGATTTCAATCCGGTTTCGACCACGTTGTTTCGCCTGTAGCAGTGTTTTATCTGCCCGGGCAAACAACTGATTAAAACTCTCATTTGGTTGTTGTTCGCAAATACCAAAACTTGCGGTCACTTGTTGGTCAATTACTTTAATCTGCAGCTTTTCAATGCTTTGTCGTAAACGTTCACACAACAGCGCAGCTTCCACAGCATTGGTTTCTGGCAAGAGTAACATTAGCTCGTCACCACCAAAACGACCGAGTAAATCTTGTTGTCGCAATTGCGTTTGTAGTTTTCGACACACCTGCTGTAGCACCTGGTCACCAACCTGATGACCGAGTACGTCATTAACGCGCTTAAAATGATCAAGATCCAGCACCGTCAGGCAAAGCTTGGTATTACGTCGTCCGGCACGGCCCATTACCAGCTCGGCTTGTTCAATAAAGGCTTGCCGGCTGAGTATGCCGGTAAGAGGATCAATAGTCAGGCTCTGTTTCAGTTGTTGATTGGTCGCATGCAGCAACGGCACTGCCGAGCCATACAACATGCTGGCGGAAATCATGGCAATCGTGAACTGATAAACGGCGGCATAATCAGTAACCTGTAGTACCCGCATCAGTACCACAATAGCGAGGCTGATAAGTGCCAGGCCACTGAAACTTCGCCAGACCGATTCGGTATAAACCAGCCACATGGCGGGTAAAATCAGGAAGAAAATTAAAAAGGTGATTTCCAGCTGACGAATTTGTTGCGCTAACAACATCGAGCAGCAGATCGCGATAAGTGCCAGGGAGAGCTTAAAGGCATAGTCTCGCCACTTACCCGGAATAGCAGGTACCAAACGGCCAATCCGCACGACACTTTGTGCACCATTTAGCTTATCCAGCAACAGAAACAGCAGCGGTGTCAGCGACAGGATTGCGACCAGATCGCCGAGCCACCATCCCAACCAGATAGCGGAGCGCTCGCTATCGCTGAGTAAGCCGGCCCACTGCAATGACCAAACACCACTTAGTGCTGCTGCTAAAGCCGCCACCGCGGCCAGAATTAAAAAGCTGACCACGATACCTGTGTAGCGCAGGTGTTGTCTGATGACTAATGTACGCAGCCCCAGCGCGCCGCAAAGATAACTTAAACTGTGAGCCAGAGAAGGATACAATGCCTGTAAATAAGGCACCGAGTCCGCAGGATGATAAAGCTCAATATGACGCAGGCTGATCAGGACACAGGCAATAAAAATTGCTGGCAAAGCGCGCCATCCGAATAACGTTAGTGCTGCGAAGCTTAGCGCTGCCGGGGGATACCACAAGCTGGCATGAGGACTGTAAGCGAGAATATCTGCCGCTTCATATAACAAAATCCACGTCAGAATAATCGTCAGTTGCAACAAAAATGCGCGAGCATTGGGAGCTATCACGGTAACAGGCATATCCTTTAGCCTACTTTTTGTTCCAGTGTATACGGTATTTCTGTTGTCGACTATAGGCTGCTTTTTATTTGCCGGTAGCTGATTATTTACTGACCTGCTTGGTGATTAATTCATTCACAGTAACAAAGCGATAACCTTTCGCCTGCAGCCCCTCGATAATGAGCGGCAGTGCCTCGCGTGAACTTTGCCGGCTTTGGTACATCACATGTAACAGGATAATACTACCGGGGCGGGCGTTGGCAATCACCGCCGCCGCCATCGCCTCTGGATCCGCTGCCAGCTTTGGCTCGGACTCTGGCTCTAAATCCCACATTATGGTTTTGCGCTGCTGCTGGCTAAGATACCAGGGCAGGGTGAACAGTTTTTTGCCGTAAGGTGGCCGAAACAGGATCTCGTCGGTAAAACCAGCCTGCCGGATTTGCTGATCAGTGCGCTCAACTTCTGACGCCACTATTGCCGGTGATACCAGTAACATACGCTTATGGGTATAGCTATGATTGCCCAACTGATGCCCGGCCTGCACCAGCAAGCGGCCTTGCTCCGGATGGCGTGCGAGTTCGTGGCCGGTGACAAAAAATGTGGCCGGCACTTGATAGCGTGCCAGCAGTTCAACCACCTCGGCGGTATATCGCTCAGAGGGGCCATCGTCAAAGGTAAGGGCAATTAACGGCTGTTCTGTTTCCACCCGGGCGATCAGCTCGCCAAACAGCTGATACTGCCGTGATGACGCCAGTTGATACAAGCCAAGTAACAGCAGTAAGAACAGTGAGACGGTTGTAACAGCGGCGGTGCGTTTTTGCATTGAACGTCCTTGTGCAAACCAGATTAATATCCAGTTTGGTATATCGGAGCTGAACTGCCAATTAATGTTGAAAATTTATTCTGCCAGTACCGGGTGCGGCTCGATAAAGTGTGCCGGATAGTGGCTGCTAGGCCAGAAGTAATAAGCGAGCACCAGGATAGCGCCCAGCACACTTAGCCATACTTTTCGTCGCATGTCAGCAATCTCTCCCCCGAGCTTTGTCGTACTTACTAAGTATTTTATAGCGGGATTTTGCGATGCGATCATTATTCTGTTGCTGGTTATTGCTGCTCTCGACCGCTGCTATGGCCGATGATGCAGCCTGGCAGGCCTGGCGTGAGGGCAAGGCGGTATTAATGTTACGGCATGCCCTCGCGCCGGGTACCGGTGATCCGGCCGGTTTTCAATTACAGGACTGCCAGACACAGCGCAATTTGAATCAACAGGGGCGGCAGCAAGCTAAAGCCTGGGGGCAAAAATTACTCCAGCAGTACAGTGGTGACATCCGGCTTTATAGCAGCCAGTGGTGCCGTTGCCTGGAAACGGCGCAGTTGATGGCGATAGCGCCGGTGCAACCGCTGCCGGCGCTGAATTCATTTTTTGCCGGGCGCGGTGATGGCCAACAGCAAACTCAGGCCCTGCTGGACTACTTTGCCAAGGCCAGCGAGATGCCGCTGGTACTGGTTAGCCATCAGGTCAATTTTACTGCGCTGACCGGTATTTTCCCACAATCGGCAGCCGGTGCCATTTTAGCCTTACCGCTAACCCAGCCGGCGAAGGTACTCGCCAGCGTAAGTTTGGATGAGCGCTAGTATCTTGCAATGCCTATTCGCTGTTGTATAGTGGTTAACAGCTTTTCAACATTCAGGGGCGCGTTATGAGTAAAGCTGTGGTACTGGCCTTGTTAAGTGCCGGGCTATTTTGTGCTGTGAGTAAGGCGCAGGCTGTTTCGGCAGAGTTACAATGTCAATTACAGGTGCCAGCGGCAGTGCACGGTACTTCTGTGTGGTATCAAATGGGTTATCCGTTTAACCTGACGGCCAATAATCTGGGCTTACTGCCGGGCAGCACCTTGTATCAAATGGCGGAGCAGGCTTTTGGCTTATGGCAACAAGGTGTCAGCGAAACCACCGTTATGGCGCAGGTAAGTCAGCGCTGTGCCAGCTTTAGTGCGGCTGAGCTGAATCGCGAGTATTCGTTTTTCGAAGAAGAAGGCAATACCCCAACGCACCTTACCGCCTGTGGTGATATGACTACCACCGTAGTGCAAAGCTTTGCGCTGTTGGATGGCCAACCGCTGACCCTGAGTAACTTTAAAGCGGTGATTATAGGTGAGGAACAAAAGCCGGCAGTTACCCGGTTAATTGTGCAGGCCTTTAATTTAAAACAGCAAGGCCAGCTGGAAACCTCCATTCTGGAGCAAACCTTTACCTATTGTCAGCAACAAAGCGCCGAATTTAAACAACAACTGGCAGCAGAGTTCTATGCTGAATAACCTCTACGTTGCGGGAGTCGCGAAATTATGATTACAGCAGTCTATGCCGCCTTACTGGCGGTGCTGTTTGTGGTGTTAAGTGTGGCGGTGATCCGTCAGCGTCGTCGCTTACAGGTGGCATTAGGCTCGGGAGGCCATAGTGCACTGCAACGGGCGATGCGGGTGCAGGCCAATTTTGCCGAGTACACGCCTTTTGCGCTGTTGCTGTTATTTCTGGCCGAATATAGCGGTTTGGCCGGGCTTTGGTTGCACCTGTTGGGCGCATTATTACTGCTCGGTCGCTTAAGCCATGCTTATGGGGTGAGTCAGGATCCTGAACCGCTTAAATTCCGGGTTATCGGCATGGTGCTGACCTTTAGCGTGTTGTTGCTTAGCGCGCTGGCGATACTGGTGCTCTATGTCAGTCGTTGAGCCGGTGGCGCGGCAACTCGCCGCTTACAATCAGCATAATCTGGCCGAGTTTATTGCCTGTTATGCGCCGGATGTGCGGATTTACCGCATGCCGGCCAGTGAGCCCAGTTTGCAGGGGCGCGAGGCGCTGGCACACTTCTATGCTACCGAGCGTTTTACCCTGCCAAAGTTACAGGCGGCAGTACTAAGCCGGCAGGTCGTTGGCAATAAAGTCATCGATCATGAACGCGTGACCGGGCTACGGGACGAACCTTATGAAGTGGCAGTGGTCTATGAGGTCCAGGCGGGCCTGATTAGCCAGGCCTGGTTTTTTGCTGCTGACTAATGGCAGTTTCTCGCTAGTCGCCGATACCGTGGCCTTACCCTATACCCTTTATTCCCAAAACAAATATGGCAGTATTGCTGTGAAGTAAGTGCCTTGGCTTAGCATTGCTACCTCGCTGGTACTGAGCGGGTACCTGGGCTATGCTAAGCGTAATTTTTTTATGGGTTAGGGTTTGCTTATGTCTCTAGATATTAGCCCTTTACTAAAAGCTATTGCTCGTTTGCAAGAAGGTTGGCAGCGCTATCAACTGGATATCAGCGATATTCAGATCCGTGATGGCCTGGTGCAGCGCTTCGAGTTTACCTATGAAATCAGTCATAAAATACTAAAGCGCTATCTTGAGCATAGTTCGCCCTCACCTGAACTGTTCGATCAAATGCCTTTTGCTGATTTGATCCGCAGTGCTAATGAGCAGGGGTTATTACAGGGTGACTGGCCAGCGTGGCGAAGTTATCGTGATATGCGCAGTAAAACCAGCCATACCTACGACGAAGAAATTGCCTTGCAAGTAGTTGCCGGCATCCCTGCCTTTCTCAGTGAAGTACAGTTTTTGGCTGCTGAATTAACTAAGCGGTTAGCCGATGCTTAAGCCTGAAAGTTTGCTGATCAGTGAGCAAGAATGGCGTCAAGTCAGCACGATTTTGCAACGCTTACTACCAAACTATGAGGTTTGGGCTTTTGGCTCACGGGTTCAGGGTAATCCCAAGCCCTATTCCGATTTAGATCTGGTTATTATCAATGAGCAGCCACTGCCACTGACACAACTCGCCGAACTGGCGGAAGCCTTTAGTGAGTCAGACCTGCCTTGGAAAGTCGATCTAGTAGATTGGGCCACCACCTCTGAGCGGTTTCGGCAGCTGATAGCGGCGCAAAAGCTGGTAATTAAGCAGTAACCAGTCTTAGTGGCAGAACATCCCACAAATTACACCTGACTCCGACTCCGGTATGCTTGCCGTACCGGAGTCGCGATCTGCGATAGTGAAATAAGCACCTTTAGTTGCTGTGGTTCCTATCTTGCGGTATGCCATGCGTTTAGATATTGATGGCGATTGTCTCTTTGAGGATACAGTGCTACAGTATATACAGCACGATAAACCTACCCAATAAACAACGAAAACGAGCTGAAAGCCACATTTACGAACATCGTGAACAGTTGCTGGTGATGTGGAATAAAGCGGTAAACGGTGAAAATCCCGGGAAGTTAGGTGATGTATGTTGAAAGTCATAGATGTTGATTTTGTTTCAGACCACACATTAGAGCTGACCTTCAATGACGGTTACCAGGGGCATGCCGACTTGTCGGTATACTTTAAAAAGTTGCCATTCTCCGAAGTTAAAGACTTTAAACGCTTTTCATTGACCAGTGACGGCGCTTTAAATTGGAGTGGTAATGAACTGTCATCTGCGACATTGCGTGATATTACGCAGGGCTCTTATCAGCCGACAGAGTTAAGTTTTGACGTTCAGGAGATGGAAACTGTAATCAAGCAAGCTTCCTGGGAGTCAATGATGGAGGGGCGTCCCGATATCCTGCAAGCCGCTATTCGCGCTTATGTGGAGCAGTTTGGTCATGGTCAGGTTATTGCTAAGGCTGGCATAAAAAGTCGCACCAGTGCTTACCGTTCCTTAAAGCCTGAAACCACACCAAACTTTGGCACCCTGGTACAATTGGGGCATGCGGTCATTGAGCTTGCTAAAGATCGAACGGCGGCAAACAAGAAATCAAATATATAGTATCAAGTCTGACTTCGACTCCGGTATGCTTGCCGTACCGGAGTCGCGATCTGGGATGGTGGGGTGGGCACTTTTGGTTGATGTGGCGACTGTCCTGATGCGAGGAAAGGCTGCTTTGAGCGCTAAACCCGCCCCCGCAAATTACACCTGACTTCGACTCCGGTATGCTTGCGTACCGGAGTCGCGATCTGCGATAGTGGAACAAGCACCTTTAATTGATTTAGTGGCTAGCTTTTGGTCCATAAAGACTATTCGAGCGCTAGGCGGTTGTTCGGCGAAGCTGCTTTTCGCATTTGAGTAGGCACTTAAAGAGGAGACATAGCTTTGTTCAAAACACGGAAAAGATGTAAATGAGTGAGACTGCTAATGGATTTCTGAAAGTTATTTCTCAGCTGACGGCTCCGAAGTCAGCGATAAAATATATAGCTGTTGTTGGAGTCTTAATTGGAATTGTTAAGTATCGCTTTGTTGATTTTTTCGGAATACAAACAGATTACGTAGTTTTCGCGACACTCTTGTTCGCTATTGGAGTTGGAACTCTGGTGGGTGAAGGTATTAGCTTACTCTTTGGAATGCTTTGGGAAGAAATCAAAAAAAGATATGCAAAAAATAAACTGTTGAAGCTAGAAAAAGAAAAAAAATCTGAACAAGATCAATCGATAAAAGCAGCAATAGAAAAGTTAAAGACCGATTTTTTTGTGAGGGTGAAAGCCTTGAGCATGAGAGAAAAGCAAATTCTCAAAGACGTATATCTCGATAGTCTAGGAAAGAATGGCGAGCAAGTTTATTCCCAATCTAATGACATAGCGTATCTGGATGCACCATTAGATGGACCACTTTTCAACCTAGGATTTTTACAAATCATCGAGAGATTTAACTCAGTGAGTGCGCTTGTAAAGATCACTCCAGAAATAAATGAAATGGTTGGTGCTTGGTTAAAAGACGGAATAGAAAAAGAGGTGGATGAGTTTATTATCAGACTCAAAGCTACTGATATCTCTCTTATTAGACTACTATCTGCTGATTTGAGTACAGAAGAAAAATCCAAAATAGCTGTAAGGGTTCGGCCATACATATTAAATTTCTTACACGAATATTCGACTCCGTGTATAACGGCTTCTGCTAGAGGAAGTCGAGGTATAGAGCTTAGGGTCTCTCCGCTTTACAAAGCCCATCTCGAAGAAAAACTCAATATAAAATTGCGGGATCATACCTTTGAAAAAACATCATACAATTGATAACGAATTCGAGAGTCCGCAATAAATACGGAAAAGTTCCTTCACATTGTAAATTTTGAACGGCTACAAACTGACATAAATCTCCTTTTCTGCGCTAAGACTCTCGCTATAAGTTAAACACTAGTTGTACCTCCCACTATCGCAGATCGCGACTCCGGTACGCGAGCATACCGGAGTCGGGGTTTGGTGCTTTTAGAGAGAGCGGTTTAGCGTTTGGCACAAAGCTTCTTTTCTTCGCTAAAGCTTTGTTTGCAAATGAGGGCAATGGTTTCTCACCCACTATCGCAGATCGCGACTCCGGTACGGCAAGCATACCGGAGTCGCAGTTTGGTGCTTTTTGAGAGAGTGGTTTAGCGTTTGGTACAAAGCCAACTTTGTTCGCTAAAGTTTTGATTGCACATGAGGACAATAACTTCTAACCCACTATCGCAGGTCGCGACTCCGGTGCGCTAGCATACCGGAGTCGGGGTTTGGTGCTATTTGGGAGAGCGGTTTTGCGTTTGGTACAAAGCTTCTTTTCTTCGCTAAAGCTTTGTTTGCACACGAGGGCATTCGTTTCTCACCCACTATCGCAGGTTGCGACTCCGGTACGCAAGTATACCGGAGTCGGAGTAAGGTGTAATTTGCGGGGGTGGGTTTAGCAGCGGCACCGGCGTAAGTGGCATCGCCTGCATCTGTTGCTGGCGCAGGCCTTTCAATTGTTGGCAGACCAGTTGCTGATAGGGAGTAAAAGCCGGATGCATAGTCATGGCTGTTAGGCCGGTTTGGAATTTTAACTGCTTGTCATCCAGCATCGCTGAGCTGGCAGCCTGTTGGAACAGGCTTAGCTCGGGTAAGAGCATACTGCTGCAACCTAAACTGATGGCGATGCTTAACCCCGCTAAATCGGCATCGCCAAAATAGACACAGGGTTTACCGGTTTGCTGCCAGGCAGCAGACAGTGCCTTACCACCGCTACTATACTGGTTATCGCCACGATAGATGATCAGTAGCTGCGGGTACGGTAGCGCCAGCGTAAAACGCTCCAACTGATAGAAGCAATCCAGGTTTTCGACCACTAATAAGGTACTATATTCGCTGAGTGGCAGTTGCTGCCAGTCGAGATCGCTAAACTGCAGTGCTGGCAAGCCTTGAGCGTAAAGCGGGGTGTTAAGCCTGATTAATACCCGATGCTGGCGCGGGCTGGCGCCGGCGCCTTTTAGCTCTTGCTGGCTGTATAAGCTTTGCTCCAGTCGATCCTGACTGCTTAACGGCTGGCGGAAACAGGCTTGCCCTAACGCTTGCTGGGCCTTTGCAATTTGCTCTAACAGCACCCGGTTAAATGGCACTGTTGGTAAGCGCGCACTGTGTGCCGGCAATAATTGCTGTTCAATACACCAGGCAATTACCTGAGCAGCGATCTTACTGTCGGCCTTGATGACAGCACTGCCGTCGCGTTGCAGGCGTTGCTCCAGCTTTAACAGCCAGTTTAGCGCCTGTAACCCCAAAGCCTGATGCATCAAGCTGCCTGCAAACCAATACTGATATCGCGGATCAGGTACAGGCTGTTAACGGCGCTGGCCGGGCTTTCTTCGCGTTGTAGCCGGAACATCTGTTTTTCTGAAGCCGGTAGCGCCTGATATTCAGCCAGAATTTGATACAACCAGATTTCGCTATCCCAAGGCAGTTGTTGCTCTGTCAGATACTCCAGCGCACTTAAACTGCCGCCGCGGTCGATCACCCGCAAATAGAAGTTTTCGACATCGGTTTTTAGTGCCAACTGGCGGGCCGCGATTTCTTCATCCTGCAGCAGCTCACTAAAGCTGGCGCTTGGCGTATCAGACAGCGTTACCGCAACCTGCCGTGGCAGGGCGCGTACCAGTTCGGCCAGTATTTGCCGTTCACTGGCTTTATCCAACGCGATAGCGGCCTGTGGCCGGATGGCACTGGCCTGGTTAAACAGGTCCGGTAGTTCGCTGCGGTTGGGATAATCGGCCGGCTGATACTTTGGATGCTGGCGTAAAAACGCCACCATATTGCTAATCAGCAAGGATCGCGATTGTTGCTGGCGGAATTTAGCCAGCAGCTCGACCAGGCGTTTTTGCACTTCCAGCAAGCTGCTATGATGCGAGCTCAGCTGGCTTTGCAGCTGGCTGACCAGCAGCTTACGCAGATGGTTATTACCTTCCGACAGTTCAATCAGTTCGGTAAAGTCGAGCAGATCCAGGCCATCGAGCAAGCGGCGCAGTTGTTTTTGTGCGCGCTCGTTTTCGCGAATTTTATCGTCCAGGCTGCTAACAAAGCCAAAGTCGCTGTTGAGCCGGTGCCACAGGCTGTCGATCGCCTCTTCAAACTGACCGCTTAAGTCATGCACATGCTCAGTTAACCGCTGCAGCTGCAACTCGGCCACTGCATAGTCGCCTTTGTACTGCGCATCGCGGTAAGCCTGCACCCGGTTGCGGATTTGCTCCAGTTTTTCGGCCACATCGGCGTTGATCTGGCGGCGATTTTCATCGGCGACCATACTGGCGATCAGCTCGCTGACTAAAGGCCGCAGTGCCAGCGGTTGCTGTTCGTCTGGCCGCCACAAAATACGGGCGGCAATCAGCTTTTTCAGCGCCCCTTCGCTAAAGGCCGTTTCATCGACATAACCATCCAGATAACCCTGCATCAGTTGCTTGTGGTACTTGCCGAGTAAAGCCAGCCGCTCAGCACCGGTATTAAACAGGTTGGAGGCGATGCCCGGGGTCGGATCCAGCGGCGCCATCAGAGTAATGCCTCCTGCTGCGGGGTGTCTTCCACCGGCAGATGTTCTTCATCGCGGATAAAGCGAATCACATCAATCAGATAATCAATTTTACCGGTAACGATATAGTACTGGCGGTCGGCATGCGGCTGCAGCAGATAGCCATGTTCTTTTAAGCGGCGGAAAATCAGTTTTACCTGACTATCCAGTTGCTCGCTCTGGCTATTAAAAAAGCGGTCGCTGGCCAGCGTATTCAGGCGTTGGCGCAGGCTTTGGTTATCTTCGGTACGTAGCACAAACTCCTGCAACTTGATGGTATCGCCGGCAGTCAGGGCGCTATCCCGACCCAGGGTTTCCTGTACCAGTTGCAACCATTCCAGCAGCGGCAGCAGTGACTGCACCGTTTGCGCAAATTGCTGACTCAGCTGCTCGCGTGCCTCTTTGCTCAGCTCGTAGTAGCCAAGAAAATACACGCTCTGGTCATCATTACTCACCAGCCGGCGGTTAAGCGGCCGCAGGTAATGATTGATGTCCTGCTGGGTTTGCTCCAAACTTAAATGCCGGTAGGCATCTTCATCGGTAATGCGGCAGATAAAATCGCCTGCCAGCAGGCGTTCCAGTAAGGGTCCGTGTTGCAGCATCAGTTGGCCTCCTGCTGTTTACTGGCTAAGCGCTCGGCTAAGCGGCTGATTTTGGGTTGAATACGTTTCAGGCGGCGCAGGCTGCTATTTTGCTGGTCCGGCTCAATTAAATAGCGGTGCTGGAATAACATTAACACATCGGATTCCGGGTTCGGGAAGGCGCCGACTATCACGATCTGATTGCTGCTACAGGCCTTAAACAGCTTTTCGACGTTGTGATAGGCCAGGGTACCGATTTCATCAATCGGCCAGTGGATCGTGACCTTAGCTGCACCGCGCAATAAGCGGGTAAAGGCCAGCAGGTACTTACACAGAATCAGATAAGCCATACCATGGCTGGACGATTCCAGTAGCTGACGGTCGTTTTTAATTACCAGCTCGGAGCCGCCTTCGCTTAAATGCAGTTCAAGGCGTAACAGCGATTCTATACTGTACTGCTCATCGGCGCGCAGCAGCTCCACCACATCGGCCAGCGCATTCAGATACTGCTCCGACGGTAAGGCTTTACCGGAGGCGCCCCAGTCATCATACAGCTTGGCAAAGTGCTTCAGCGGCTGCCAGAAACCCAGCTCGTCGATGGTCGATAAAATCCGTACTTCAGATTTGCTGATCCCTTCCAGTACCAGATCGTCGGCCACGGCTTCGCTTAAGCGGCGGCTTTGCAGTGCAATGCGGCGGTTAATATCGCTAAAGACGGTAAAGAATTTTTTCAGATCGCCGCCGATATTCTCGCCCATTTCCAGCAGCTGTTGCTGGGCATCTTTCAGAATTTGCAGCAGGTTTTGCAGAATCGGCAGCTGGTCGCGTTCTTTCGCATAGTCGGGCAGCTTACGTTTTTCATGCTCCAGCCGGTCGAGGAACTCCGGGCCGGCGTCTTTACTAAGCATGCCCTCAAACTGCGCCAGTGCTTGTTTTAGCAGGCTTTCCAGTTTGTTACGTTGCTCCAGTGCTTCATTAGCCCGGGCCAGACGTTCAATGATATCTGCACTCGGGTTCGCCGCGGCCGGGGTAATGCTGGCCAGCTGCAGTTCCTGCAACTTGTAGAGCACGGGCTTTAACTGCGCCACTAAGTGCTCGGCTTGCTGCATCTGCTCCTGCACGCTGCGCTTTTGTTCTTCCAGCTGTTTGCTGCTCGCGCTGTATTCGGTTTTTAACTGTTCCAGCGCCTGCTTGCTGCTACGCAGCTGTTGCTTTAAGCCGGTTTCCTGCTCCAGTAGCTGCGGCCGCAGTTTCTGCCAGTCCAGCGCCATAAAGCTTTGCCAGGCGGTTAGTTCATCCTGGCGGCTCTCAACGGCTTTGATCTCGCCGCGTAACTGATCCTGTTTCTGTTTTAGTTCGGTCAGGCGGCGCGGGTCGATGCCTTTCGCCGACAGTTCTTCATTAAAGGCTTGCTGCAGCTCTTTAATTTGCTGCTGGTTATCATCGCGCTTGCGTTCAAGTTGCCGTTCCAGCTCGTCGATCTGCTCGTCGAACACCTGTAGCTCAGCCTGCCAGTCGGCTTTTAGCTCCATGCGCTGGCTGTGATGATCGTCTTTTAGCGCCTGCAGGTCCTGCTGCTGTTGCTGCTTAGTTTTTTCCAGCTGTTGCTGCTGGGCAGACAGCTCGGCTTTAACTTTGGCCTGACGCTGGGTCACCAGCTCACGCTGCTGCGCCTGCAGGCGGTTACGGGCATCGCGGGCGTACTCGATATTCTGCTCGTACTGGGTAAACTGCCACTCGGCCTGCTCGACCTGAGCCCGCAATAGCTCGGCCTGTTCAAAGCGCTCTTTTAACAGCTTTTCGGCCAGCTGTTTCTGGCTTTGCAGTTGTTGTACCTGCTGCTCGGCGGCCTGAATACGGTGGCGGATCGCGGCCTCATCCTGGGCATAATCCGGGGTATCAATGGCAGTCAGCTCCAGCGTCAGGCCATAGAGGTTGTCGCTAAGCTCGCTCAGATGCGGCTGTAAGTCCTGCCGGTCCAGCAGGCGCTCGTCCAGCACCTTACCGAGTTTTTGCTCCCAGCCATTGTAGTGCAGACGCAGGAAATGCCGCAGACTGCCTTGTTCCGGACTGAGCTGGCGGTGCAGTTGCTGTAGCTGTTGCTCGGCACTGTGCAGTGCTTTGCGGCCTTGCTCCAGTTGCTGATCGGCCTGTTCGCGTGCTTCGCGGGCTTTTTGATACTGCTGCTGTAGTTGCTGCAGTTGCCGGGCCTGCTGCTGTGCCTGTTGCTGCGCTTGTTCCAGCCGCAGCTCGGCAACGCGCTGCGCTTCCAGCTCCTCTTCGGTTAAAGCCGGGCTGCTAAGCTGGCTTTGTAATACGGCGATCTGGCTGCTTAGCTGGGTTAGCTGGTCGGCATATTGCTGCTGGGCCTCTTGCAGGCGGCCCTGGAAGCCTTGCTCCAGCGTCGCCAGCTTATGTTCCTGCTGCTCGCGGGTCTGATCTTTTTGTTGTTGTAAGGTGCGCGCCTTGGCGCGGTGTTGCTCACTTAAGCGGTTAAAGGCTTCGGCCAGTTTGGCTTTGCGTTGCTCCAGCTGGCGCTCTAAATCGCCGTGCTGTTCCACCATCAGCTGATACTGTTCGGCCAGCTCCTGCAGGGTTTCGCGCCACAGAGGCAAGGCATCGGTATCGCGCTGCAGTTTTGGCATATCCTTGCTGTCGTAGTCGTCATAGCGCTGCTGCAATTGGTCCAGCCGGGCGCTGGTTTCATGTAAACCGGCTTCAGCCTGGGCCAGCTTGCTGCTCAGCTCCAGCTGCTGCGCACTATAAACGTCTTTGGCGGTTTGCAGCTGCCCCCGCAGCAGATGCACCTGCGCTTCAGCATCGGCTTTACGTTGTTTTTGCTGCTGCTCATCGTCCTGCAACAGCGGTAGCAGCGCCGCTAACAAGGCTTCGCTGCCGTCGAGTTGTAGCGCCAGTTGCTTCAGCCGCTCAAAATCCTGCTGCAGTCGGTCCAATCGCATTGACTGCCGCATCTGTTGGATCCATTCCCGCGCCTTAGTGTTTTTAACCTTGGTAGTGGGCAGGGTGACGCCGTCTTCTTCAAAGATCGCTGCCAGCATCGCTTTGAGCGTATCCATTTTGCCTTCTTTGGCGTGCACGGCGCTGACCAGCTTTTCGATATGCCGCAGTTTATGGCCACTGGCAACCAGGCTGTAACTGCTGGCCAGGCGGCGCAGCTTAAGGCTATCGGCATTATTGCCGCGTAGCGCGGCGGCATCGTTCTGAATAATGCTGCGATACTCGCTGGTGGCACTGATTTTGGGTGACACCTGTACATCCGGGCGGGCGCGCATTGCCGCTGCCCAGTCACTGTAGCTCATACCTTTGGCGCCTTCGCTGCTGTGCTGCAGATAAAAGTCGCTCTGGTAGGGCGCGCCGACAAAGCGGTAATCGACACCACCGTCGCTTTTCCGGGTTAGCACCACCTGGCAAATTTCGCCGCTTTCGCGCCGGTATTCATAGATCAGATAGCTGTTGGTATAAGGCAGATAAAATTCATCGAATTTTTTGCGGGTTTTTGGCACCACCCGGTTCGGCTGTTCACCGTAAAATACCGGTACCAGCCGCTGCAGCGTGGTTTTACCCGAGGCGTTGGTACCGCAAATATTAGTATGCTGATCCAGTTGTAATTCCACCACACCCGGCAGGTGGGTATGGATCAGCACAATACGAAGTAATTGAGACATAGCGCATCCTATCGGCGGCGCAGAATCGCAGCGCCGCTATCTTCTGATTTTGGCGGTTATTATCCATGGAATAGCGGGAATTGCCAGTTCAAATACAGCCGCCAGTGCCAGGGGGAATACCTGCCACCCAGCGGCAAAAACAACCGGCAAAGGTTAACACGCCCTAATATTAATTAGAGTCTGCTGGCTTCGCCGTGACTGAGCTTGTGTTATCAGGTTGCTCAGGTTTTTGGCTTAGCCGGCGCCAGCACCATTCCAATGGACCTTGCTGATAATAACGCAGATAAAGTTGGCTAAAGCCCAGTTGTAACAGCAGCATCAGCAGAGCGATAGTCGTTAGCTGCAGTCTATCCAGGGTGGCAAACCATTCCGGCCGCAGCACGCGGAACAACAGTACCATCAATACGGTTTGGCTGATGTAGAGTGTCAGTGCCAGCTTGCCGCAAGGTGCCAGCCAGCGTTGTGGCCACTGCGAAGCGCGTTGCTGGATCAACCAACTGGCGAAGGCTAAAGCCATCATCACCTCGGCCAGATAGGCCCAGGGCAAAATAGAATTTAAGCTGAACAGATAATCTGTAGCCTGATCCAGCCAAACAATACTCAGGCTAAGCAACAGGCTACCAAAAAAGAGTTTAAAGGTCATACCCATACTGTAGCCGGTGTTAAACCACTGGCTTTTATAGAGCGCCATGCCCAGTAGCATCAAGGCTGCAGTATGCCAGAGTGCTGAAAATACAAACACCAGCGCTACCAACAGGCTATGTGTCAGATTGGCAACAACTTGCGGCCAGTAGGGCCCAGTCCAGAGTGCGATTTGTTGTGCGAAGGTTTCAGTATCAGCTAAGTCTGGTGCGATTCCGCTGCTATCAAGCAGGATCATGATGGACAGCACCAACGGCAGGATTAAGCCGATCAAAAAAAAGCGTATCGCTTTACGCCACAGTTGAGCGCTATCAAGCGTGAAATAATTGCGCTTTAGGATCCACAAGCCCGTTAAGGCGTACCAGAGCAGAATATCGCCAAACCAGAGAAACCAGCCATGCAGTGCACCGAGCAGTGCCAGCCAATAGAGGCGGCGACGTAAGTAATCAGTACCATATTTTTCTACGATCAGTAACAAACTGACACCAAACAGCACACTAAAGAGTGTGATAAAGCGGCCTTTAATAAATAGCGTTTGCAGGTTATAAAGCCAGATATCGAGGCTACCGGCTGTTATCCCCGGTAAACGCAGACTGTGGCTATAGTCTGGCGGCAAGGCGAATGCATAGATATTGATTAGGATCAGCGCCAGTACGGCCAGGCCGCGGATCTGATCCAATTGTTGCAGTCGTTGCATAAGGTTACCTCCCTGGCAAATAAATCTTCCGTGTCAAAATAACATAAATTTTACAAAATACCAGCTCTCCGGGCTTACTCAGGCTGTCGGTTCAGTTAGCGAGACGGCGCCGGCGCAGAGCTCTTGCAGCTGCAACTTAAAACTTGCCAGGTCGGCGGCAGCCAGGCTGACGGATAATGCAACACCCTGTTGATACTGGACATCCAGTAAGGTGGCATCAAACTGCGCCAATAACTGACGGATCCGGGCTTCTAAAGCAAAGTCTGCAGCGATCCGCAGCAGACTTTGCGGACTTACTATGGTTAACATAGCCTGTTGTGCTGCTTGCGATACCGCTGCGGAATAAGCGCGGACCAGGCCGCCGGCGCCGAGCTTAATGCCACCAAAATAGCGTACCACCACCGCCAGACAATTCCCCAGTTCGCGCTCGGTTAGTACATGCAGTATCGGTTTGCCTGCTGTACCACTGGGTTCGCCATCATCACTAAAGGCCTGAGTCTGCGGCTGGCGGGTATTGCCAATAATGTATGCCCAACAGACATGGGCCGCGTCTTTGTAGTGTTCGCGGTAGTGCTGCAGCCAGTGCAGTGCTTGTTCACGATCGCTTACCGGTTGCAAGAAGGTAATAAACTCGCTGTTTTTCTCCAGCAACCGGTGTTCAACGGCGCTGGAGAGGACAGTATAGGATTTAATGTCAGACATTGTTGGTTAGCTGTTGCGGGTCGAGTAACGTCGCCAGTTCTTCGCGGCTGATATCAGTGAGTTCAGCGGCAACATCCAGAATAGGCCGCTGTTGTTGATAGGCTTGCTTGGCAATACGCGCTGCCTGTTCATAGCCGATGCGGCTGTTAAGTGCAGTAACCAGGATCGGGTTTTGCGCCAGACTGGCCGTAATATGTGGCTCGTTGACGGTAAAGCCGGCGATGGCCTGGTTGGCCAGTGCGTCACAACTGCCGCTGAGTAAAGCTATGGCTTGCAGTAAGTTATCGGCCACCAGCGGCAACATCACGTTAAGTTCAAAGTTGCCGGATTGCGCAGCGATGCTAATCGCCGTATCACAGCCAAATACCTGAGCACAGGCCATAGCAACGGCCTCCGGAATAACCGGGTTCACTTTGCCGGGCATAATTGACGAGCCTGGCTGCAACGCCGGCAGGCTGATTTCCGCTAAACCCGCTAAGGGGCCGGAATTCATCCAGCGCAGGTCGTTGGCGATCTTTAGTAAGGCGGCGGCCAATGTTTTCAGGCAACCCGATAACGCCAGGGCGCCGTCCTGCGAGCTGAGGTTAAAGAAAAAATCCGGGCTGACGCTCAGCCTCAGACCGGTTTGCTTACTGAGCTGTTGGGCGAACCTCGCCGCAAACCCGGGGTGAGCGTTAATGCCGGTTCCTACCGCGGTGCCGCCCTGCGCCAGTTGGCTTAATAGCGGTATCTGCTGCTGTAGTTGTTGTGTGGCATGTTGCAACTGACTGTGCCAGCCACCCAGTACCTGCGCGAAGGTCACGGGCATCGCATCCATTAAATGGGTGCGACCGGTTTTAACAATATGGCCAACAGTGGCAGATTTTTCACTGATCGCCTGCTGCAAGCCCTGAATCGCCGGCAGTAACTGCTGTTGTAACGCCAGCAAGCTGCTGAGCTGGATCGCGGTTGGTATCGTATCGTTACTGCTTTGCCCCAGGTTCACCTGATCATTAGGGTGAATTTTGGCGCCGCTGAGCTCACTGGCCAAGGTCGCCAGCACCTCATTCACATTCATATTGCTGCTGGTTCCCGAGCCGGTTTGTAGCACCGGCACCGGGAACTGACTTAAGTCGGTGTTGTTGAGGAGTTGCTCAGCCGCCTGACTAATTGCTTTAGCCTGCGCTGCAGTCAGTAAACCCAGTTCGGCATTGGTCAGGGCTGCGGCTTTTTTAATCTGCAGTAAGGCTTTGATAAATCCCACTGGCATTGGCTTGCGGCTAATCTGAAAGTTTTGCACCGCGCGCTGGGTTTGCGCCTGATACAACGCCTCTGCCGGTACCTGCAGTTCTCCCATTGAGTCGCGTTCTAACCGAAATGCCATTTTCTACCTCCGCTCAGGGTTCGTTTAACTCCTGGTGGTGTTTGCCAAAAACTGGAATAGTAATATGCCATTTAATGGCGGCTAAGCGCAGTAATAACAAGCCCAGCATACCCGCCAACATCGCATACAGCTGTGGTACTGCCAATGCCAGTAACGAGGTGTAGATAATGCCGCCGAAAATACAGGTTACCGCATAGAGTTCGCCGCGAAACACCATCGGGACTTCCCGGCACAGCACATCGCGGATCATGCCGCCACAGACGCCACTCATGGTGCCGAGCATAATAGCCACCATGCTGGAGGTACCATGATCCAGCGCCTTCTGGGTACCCATAATCACAAAGAACGCCAAACCAAAGGCATCGGCAATTTGTAAGGTGTTATTGGGAATGGTCAGCCGGTTACGTACCAGCAGGATAGTGCCAATAGCGGCAACAAAGATGGCATAAAAATAGGTATTATTATTAATCCAGATCACCGGCACATCCAGGATCAGGTCGCGCAGGGTACCGCCGCCAATCGCCGTAACACTGGCCAGTACAATCACGCCAAAGCCATCCATATGATTGCGCCAGGCCGCTAAGGTACCGGAAATCGCAAACACGGCGATGCCCAATAAATCAAACCATAAAAAATATTCCGGCATTTTGCGATTCCCTGGCGAACTTAGCACAATTGACACAGTCTGCTTTAAGCAGCACCTTGTTGCTTAAAATAACACTGTCAAAACTTTATTGCGATGCCAGGCCTGTGCTAGGCTGCGCAATTTTCCGGAATAGTTTTCGAAGCCTATGAAAAAAACGCTGTTATTCTCGGTCGGAGCCCTGCTACTGGCGGCAGGCAGCTATTTTTATGTGAATTATCAGGCCGAAAAACTGATTGCCAGCCAAATTGATGTGTTAAATACCTCCTACGCTGAAATGGCGAAACAGGGGCTGATGCCGGCGGTAGAGCTGAAATACAGTGGCATTCGCGCCAATTTCTGGCGGGACCATTACCGCTTATCTGGCTTGCAGCTGAAAGTGGCTGGTGTCGGCGCGGTGGCCGAAGTGGGGCGCCTAAGTTTACGTGGTTTTAAACCGGGGCAGCTCTCCGAGCAAGGCCAACTGCGGGTGCAGGAATTACGGCTGACCGATCTGGTGCAACTGATGTTACCGCCAGAGGCGGCGCAATTACTGGCCGAGTCGCCGTTATGGCTCGACTACCGCTATCAGTATCTGCCAGCACAAGACCAATTGCTGTTGCAGCAACAACTGCAAATTGAGCAAAGCCTGCAACTGGATATTCAGTTACAGCTGGGTGGCGTGCAGGCGTTATGGCAGCTCGGAAATGAACTGGCAGCCATGGATGTACCGGCACAGCAAGAGTTTAGCCAGAGTGAGGCCTACAAAAGCCGTTTGCAGCAAGCCTTTGCCAGTTTAACCCTGCAAAGTGGTGAATTTACGCTGGAAAATAATGGTTACCTGCAAAAGTTACAGCCGGTACTGGCCAGTCAGCCGGCTACCGCACAGCTGGCTGCGATTAAACCGCAGTTGGAGCTCTATGTGCAAAGTACTGAGTTGGTCACTGAGCGCATTCGCGAGAATTTGCTGCTGTTTATCAGTAACCCACAGCGGGTAAAACTGAGCTTTAATTTACAGCGGCCGCTGACCTGGCAGCAGCTGCAAAGCGGTGAGCTGGCAGAGGAACTGACCACCCCCGAACAGTGGGTGGCCTTTACCGGTTTACTGGTCGAAGCCAACTAATGCTGGCTTCGCTGCGACACGGCTAACGCTAACCCAACCAGGGTAAGTTACTACGCCGCTGCGCCTCAAAGGCGGCGATCTGGGGATTTAACTGCTCGCTGGAGCCGATAAAATCCAGCCCGGAGAGTAAGCGCTGTTTAATATCCGGGTCGATATTAAAGCCCATCGCTGCATTATTGCCGAACAGGATCTCCTGGCTTGCCAGATCGATCTGCCACTGCTGCGGCCCCTGGGCACAGCGGTTAAACAACAGCTCGATATTGGTTTTGCTTAAGGTAATTAATAACATGCCGTTATTTACGCTGTTATTAAAGAAAATATCGGCAAAACTTTCGGCAATAATCACATTAAAGCCGTATTGCTGCAGTGCCCAGGGCGCATGCTCGCGGCTCGAGCCACAGCCAAAGTTGGCGCGGGTTAATAAAATTGACGCGCCCTGATATTGCGGATAATTCAGCACGAACTCCGGGTTAGCGGCGCCATCAGCCAGATAACGCCAGTCATAAAACAGCGCTTCAGCAAAGCCATCGCGGCTCACCGAGGTTAAAAACTGCTTGGGAATAATCTGGTCGGTATCGACGTTATTTTTATCCAGCGGACACACCAGGCCTTGTTTAAAAATCTGGCTCATTGGGCGGCTCCTTCTAAACGGGCGACATTAACAAACTTACCGGCGATGGCGGCAGCGGCAGCCATGGCTGGGCTAACTAAGTGCGTACGGGCACCACGGCCCTGACGGCCCTCAAAGTTACGGTTACTGGTGGAAGCGCAGCGCTGACCGGCGGCGACTTGATCGTCATTCATACCCAGACACATTGAGCAGCCCGGTTCCCGCCATTCAAAGCCCGCTTGTTTAAAGATCTCGGCCAGACCTTCCTGCTCGGCCTGCCGCTTGACCACGCCGGAGCCCGGTACTACCAAGGCCCGCACGCCGGGCGCGACCTTGCGATCCCGCACGACGCTGGCGGCGGCACGTAAGTCTTCAATCCGGCTATTGGTGCAGCTACCGATAAAGACCACATCAACAGCACAGTCGGTCAGTTTCTGGCCGGCGCTTAAGCCCATATATTGCAGGGCGCGTTCCGCAGCCTGACGCTTGGTGTCGTCGCTAAAGCTTTCCGGTGCCGGGATCGGCTCATCAACGGCAATCACCTGCTCAGGGTTAGTGCCCCAGGTAATTTGCGGGCTGATGCTGCTGGCATCCAGGCTGATAGTTTTATCAAATACGGCATCGGCATCAGAATGCAGGCTCTGCCAATAGCTAACGGCAGCGTCCCAATGCTCAGCCTGTGGCGCATGGGCTTTGCCTTTTAAATAGGCAAAGGTAGTGTCATCCGGGGCAATTAAACCGGCTTTGGCACCCATTTCAATACTCATATTGCACAGTGTCATGCGGCCTTCCATACTCATGCCGCGAATGGCGCTACCGCAAAACTCGGCGACATAGCCATTACCGCCAGCCGTACCTAATTTGCCAATTACCGCCAGGATCACATCTTTAGGCGTAACATGGGCCGGCAGTTCACCACTAATTTCCACTTTCAGGGTTTTCGCTTGCTGCTGTGGCAGGGTTTGGGTGGCCAGCACGTGTTCAACTTCCGAGGTGCCGATACCAAAAGCCAGAGCGCCGAAAGCACCATGCGTCGAGGTATGCGAATCACCACAGACAATAATCATCCCCGGCTGGGTTAAGCCTTGCTCCGGGCCAATCACATGCACTATGCCCTGATCGGGGTGGGTCAGATCCAGCAGTGGAATACGGTGCTCATCACAGTTGGCGGCCAGGGCTTCTAATTGCTTGCGCGAGGTTTCACCGGCCGCATCCAGGCTGCGGCGTTGAGTAGAAACATTATGGTCCATGGTAGCAAATGTCAGATCCGGGCGGCGCACCGCGCGGCCAGCCAGTTTTAAGCCGGAGAACGCCTGCGGTGACGTCACTTCATGAATTAAATGCCGGTCGACAAATAATAAGTCGGTGCTGGCGTTTAATTTGCCAACCACATGGCTGTGGTAAATTTTCTGATACAGGGTCTGGCCCATCAGTGTGTCTCCTGCTGTAAGGTGGCGACAATGGCCGCGCCAACGGCGGCGGTGCCATAAGTAGATTTCGGGTCGATATCACGGGTGACGATGTGCTGCTCTAAACACTGCTGCACCGCGCGCTCAATTGCCTGCGCTGCGGCATCTTCGCCAAAGCTGTAACGCAGCATTAAAGCGGCACTTAATATTTGCGCGATAGGGTTGGCGATACCCTGGCCGGCGATATCCGGCGCGCTGCCACCGGCAGGTTCGTATAAGCCAAAGCCGCTGCCATTTAAACTGGCCGACGGTAACAGGCCCAGTGAACCGGCGATGGCGGCAATTTCATCAGATAAAATATCGCCGAACAGGTTGTCGCACAGCATCACGTCGAACTGCTGTGGGCTGCGGATTAGCTGCATCGCCGCATTGTCGATATACATATGCTCGAGCGTGACATCCGGGTAGTTTTTGGCCACCTGTTCCACCGTTTCGCGCCATAAAATACTGGTTTGCAGTACATTGGCTTTATCAATAGAGGTGACTTTTTTGCCGCGCTTTTGCGCCGCCTGAAAGGCTACTTCGGCAATGCGGGTCACTTCTGCCACGCTATAGCGCTGGGTATCAAAGGCAGTGTCGCCGCTACGACCCTTTTCGCCAAAATAAATGCCGCCGGTTAATTCGCGGATACACAGCACATCCATGCCTTTGCTGCTGACCCTTGGGTGCAGTGGCGATAAGTCGGCAAAGGCCGGATAAATTTGCCCCGGACGCATATTGCAGAATAAGTCGAAGGTTTTACGTAGTGGCAGCAAAGAGCCGCGCTCGGGCTGCATATCCGGTGCCAGGCCAGTCCACTTCGGGCCGCCGACGGAACCAAATAAAATGGCATCGCTGGCTTTACACAGTGCCAGCGTTTCCGGCGGCAGTGGTACGCCGGTGGCATCCAGGGCGGCGCCGCCAACCAGCGCTTCGGTTAACGTTAATTGGAACTGAAATTTATCCGCCACCACCTGCAGTACCTTAATCGCCTCGGCCATGACCTCCGGGCCGATACCATCGCCGGGTAATACCGCGATCTTGTAATGCTTACTCATATCTCACCTGCTGCTTGTTTAATTTGGGATTCGTTCGCTTTGGCCTGTTTATGGGCGTCGATGGTTTGGGCACGTTGGATCATATTCAGCACATGCACATAGGCCAGCACTGAGGCGCGGACGATATCGGTGGCCAAACCGGCACCGTGGAAGCGTCGCCCTTCATGTTCGGCAATAATATCGACCTGACCCAGGGCGTCTTCGCCGCTGCCTTTCGCCGACAGGTTAAAATCGACCATCCGGATCTGTAATTTGCTAATGCGCTGTACCGCCTGAAACGCGGCTTCGACCGGGCCATTGCCGGTGGCGGCTTCGGTAAAGATCTTGCCGCCGCAACTTAAGCCTACTGTGGCGCTGGCGACATGGCCGGTATGGGTCGAGGAGCTTAAAAACTCCAGCTTGTAGAACTCGTCCTGCTCCTGCAGGTTCTGGAAAAACACCAGGGCTTCTAAATCGTAATCAAACACCCGGCCTTTCTGATCAGCCAGTGCGACAAAGCTGCTGTACACCGCTTCCAGATCGTAGTCGTCTTTGGTGTAACCCAGCTCAGCTAAGCGGTGCTGAATAACATGACGGCCCGAGCGCGAGGTCAGGTTTAATTCGTTCTGGCGGATGCCGACCTGTTCAGGCGAGATAATTTCGTAGGTGCTTTGTGCTTTTAACACGCCATCCTGGTGAATACCCGAGCTGTGGGCAAAGGCATTTTCGCCAACGATGGCTTTGTTGGGCTGGATTGGCATATTGCAGATCTGGCTGACCAGATGGCTGCTGCGGTAAATCTCGGTGGTTTTGATGTCGGTATACAGCGGCGCTAAAATATCCTTGCGGGTATTGATAATCATCGCCACTTCTTCCAGCGAGCAGTTACCGGCCCGCTCACCAATACCATTGACGGTACATTCAATTTGCCGCGCGCCGGCCTGAATGGCGCTGATACTATTCGCCACCGCCAGCCCCAGGTCATTATGACAATGCACACTTAAGCGCGCCTTATCGATATTTGGCACCTTGTTACGCAGCGCATGAATAATGGCGGCAAACTCATTGGGAATGGTATAGCCGACCGTATCCGGAATATTAATGGTGGTGGCGCCGGCGGCAATGGCACGCTCGACTATCCAGCATAAATCATCAATCGGGGTGCGGCCGGCATCTTCGCAGGAGAACTCAATATCATCTGTATAGCGGCTGGCCAGTTTAATGGCGGCGACTGCCTGATCTGAGGCTTCGGCCAGGGTTTTGCGCAGCTTGTACTGCAAATGCAGCGGGGAAGTGGCAATAAAGGTATGAATCCGGCGGCGTTCCGCATCTTTTAACGCGGCGCCACAGGCTTCAATATCGGCTGCAACGGCCCGCGCCAGGCCGCAAATGATCGGGCCTTTTACTTCGCGCGCGATACGCTGTACCGAATCAAAATCACCGGGGCTGGACACCGGGAAGCCGACTTCCATCACATCGACATTTAAGCGGGCAATGGCATGCGCCAGCTGGATTTTTTGCTTCTGGCTTAAACTGGCACGCAGTGCCTGCTCGCCATCACGCAGGGTGGTATCGAAGATCCAGATTTTGTTATCAGCACTCATTACGCAATCCTATGTTATCAAATCGTGGCGTACTGCTTGCCGGGATAAAAACAAAAAACCCCGGCCTTAGGCACGGGGTTTTAGGTTTATCGGTAAGGGTTTTTCACCAATAAGCACGGCCCCGCGCAGCGCAGAGGAGCACGAGGAGGAGGCTATTGAAACGCACTAATACCGAAGAAATCATTTACTGCCTTTAAAGTCGAAGTTGCAGAACGCCATTAGTAATACCATGGTTATTTTTTATCTGCAACAGTATAGATGGCTAAATGGATAAATTTTTGCAGAAACTTTAGTCGCATAAGGCAACGCATATTGCGTAACCTTTGACTCACCGCTAGATTAGCCGACATTCTTCCCATTGCAGGATTGCGAATGAAAACCCTATTCAAACCTTTAACTGCGCTGTTGTGCAGCACTCTGTTGCTGACGGCCTGTGATAAACCCGCCGCACCTTTAAACACTGAGCCGGCCGCGGCGGTCAGTGTTGCCGTGTTGGATGAAGCCGCCGAGCACTATGTGAAACTGGTGCTGGCGCTCGGCCAATATGATAGCAACTATGTGGATGCCTATTATGGCCCGGCCGAATGGGCCGAGGCAGTAAAACAGCAGCCGCAGCCCCTGCCAGAGCTACTTGCTGAAGCTCAGTTGCTGCGCGATGCGTTACAGGCGCATAGCGAAACGGATGCGATGTTAAAGTTGCGGCTGCATTATTTACAGCGGCAGCTAACGGCGCTGATTAGCCATGCCGATACGCTACAAAACGGCACTGCGGCCAGCTTTGAACAACAAGCTAGCGAACTCTACGATACCCAACCACCGCAGCAGGACCTTAGCAGCTTTGCCCCTGTGCTGGCTGAGCTGGAACAACTGGTACCCGGCGAGGGCAGCCTGACCGAGCGGGTCGTGGCCTATCGCAAAAATTTTGTTATTCCGGCGGATAAATTACAGCTGGTGTTTGAACGGGCGATCGCGGAATGCCGCGACCGGACCTTACAGCGCATCAGCTTGCCGGCGCAGGAGAATTTTACGCTGGAGTTTGTGACCGACAAACCCTGGAGCGGTTATAACTGGTATCAGGGCAAGGCTTATAGTCTGATCCAGATTAATACCGAGCGGCCGATTGATATCTCCCGCGCTGTCGATCTGGGCTGTCACGAGGGCTACCCCGGCCATCACACCTATAATGCGCTACTGGAAACCGAGCTAAAACAACAGCGTAACTGGGTGGAGTTTAGTGTTTATGCGCTATTCAGCCCGCAGTCGTTAATCGCGGAAGGCACCGCCAACTATGGTATTGATATCGCCTTTCCCGGTGAGCAAAAACTGGCGTTTGAACGCGACGTACTTTACCCGTTAGCCGGGCTGGATCCATCGCAGGCCGCCAGCTACGACCGCTTTTTAAAACTGATGGCACGCCTTAGTTATGCCGGTAATGAAATCGCCCGTTTATTGCTAAATGGCGAGATTGACGAAGAACAATTTGTTGCGCTGCAACAGCAATATTTGTTGCAAAGTGAGGCCGAAGCGCGGCAGCGGCTACGTTTTGTCAGAAGTTACGGCGCCTATGTGATTAACTATAACTGGGGCAAAGATCTGGTAAAACAGTATGTCGAGCAGGCAAGCAGCGAAGATGAGCGTTGGCAGCGTTTTATTAGCTTATTATCGACGCCGAAACTGCCATCTTCATTAGCCTGGTAACAGAGTAAAAACGCGGCCGCGTCAGGCTTGAAGCTACGCGGCGCGCCCCCATTATTGAGCAAGATATTTTAACAGGAATTGTTATGGAACGTTATTTTGAACGTTTAATGTATGCCACGCGCTGGATTATGGCGCCAATTTACCTTGGCTTAAGCTTGTGCTTGCTGGCGCTGGGTATTAAATTTTTCCAGGAAGTGTTTCACTTTATTCCGCTGATTTTTAGTATGAAAGAAGTGGAACTGATCCTGATTACGTTAAGCCTGATCGATATCGCCCTGGTTGGCGGCCTGATTGTGATGGTGATGTTTTCCGGCTATGAGAACTTTGTCTCGCGTTTAGACTTACATGGTCACGACGATAAGTTGGGCTGGCTGGGTAAGCTCGACTCTAATTCCCTGAAAAATAAGGTCGCGGCCTCTATTGTTGCCATCTCGTCGATTCACCTGTTGAAGGTATTTATGAATACTGAGCAAATCGAGAATGACAAGATTATGTGGTACCTGTTAATCCATATTACCTTTGTCATCTCTGCTTTTGCGATGGGTTACCTGGATAAAATCTTACGCGATAAACCAGACCCGAAAATTGTTGTGCCTGATCACCCACAGAAATAACTTGCATATCGGCGCAGCCTTAATTAAGATGCGCGCCGTTCTGTCGGTGCCCACGCACAGTATGCCCGGGTGGTGAAATCGGTAGACACAAGGGATTTAAAATCCCTCGGGGGAAACCCCGTGCCGGTTCAAGTCCGGCCCCGGGCACCATTTAAAGCTGCTGATTATAAATAGATTTTTAATCAGGCAGCGGTAAGAACCACAGGCAATACCAGATTGCGATGTGTAGAAAATGTGCAACATAATGCGAGTTTAGCTCAGCTGGTAGAGCGCGACCTTGCCAAGGTCGAGGTCACGAGTTCGAACCTCGTAACTCGCTCCAAATTCCGAAAAAGCCGCTTTTAACAGCGGCTTTTTTGCTTTCTTACGCCAAAGCTGACGCTAAGCCACACCGCTTCCCGTCTCCGGTATGCTGGCGTACCGGAGACGCGATCTGCGATATCAAAAGGTAACTGACTCCTGCCGCAGTAATACTTCATTTCCCGCAATCTTCCCAAGATGCAAGCACCAATAAAAATATTGCGCAAACCCAGGTTATTCTTTAGCGTAACACGTTAAGCATTAGCGGCGTAACAGGACGATGGGCATGACAATAAAGCTTTCTACGATCGCACAAATTGCGCTGACGGTAAGCGATGTGGATACGGCACTTGGCTTTTACCGCGATCTGCTGGGGCTGGAGTTGCTGTTCCGTGCCGGCCCCAATTTGGCATTTCTTAATGCGGATGGTGTCCGTATTATGCTGAGTACGCCACAGGGCGCTGGTAAGGTTGGGGCGAACTCTGTGTTGTATTTTAAAGTTTTAGATATCGAAACAACGCATGCCAGCCTTGTTGCTGCCGGCGCGCAAAATGAGCGATTGCCGCAATTAGCAGCAAAGATGCCGGATCATGAGTTATGGTTAAGTTTTTTGCGTGATCCTGACGCTAATCTACTGGCGTTACTGGAAGAAAGAAGATAGCGATTGATTGCTCTACAACACACCAACTTAAGCTGAAACTATAGTTTGACAGCATGGCTGCGTTTAATCTGCTTAATCATCGCCTGCGCCAATGGCGTATTGGCGTGCTGGTTTGACGTTATCAGCATTAGCGGAATTTGGTATGAATATTTTGCCGGTAAAATAGCTTTAAACAGGCCTTTGTCTACCCAGTAACGGGCGTAGTGTTCTGGCAGATAGCCAATAAACTTACCGGTTAAAATCAGGTGGGCGATACCTTCATCGTGGTAAGCAATGGCGCTGTTTGGGTAGTGCAAACCATCGTTACGGCGCTCTTTATCGCGCAGATAATTGCTGGTAATAACTTCTGCCCGTTGCAGCAACTTTTCGGTGTCTTGCTCGGCGCAGTTAAACAGCGGGTGGCCAGCAGCACAGTACAGATAATTGGTTTCATAGTGCAGCGGTGTGTAATCCAGGCCGCGGATCTGATGGCGGCTAACGCCAATGCCCAATAAAGAGCGGCCGTTAGCGACGGCGGTTTCCACTTCACGCGCTTCACACACATACAAGTCAAACTGAATGTTATCGCTTTTGTCTTTTAGCGCGGCAATGGCCTGCGCCACTTTGCAGTGTGGATCGCTGACCAGGGTGTCGATAATAGCAATACTGACCCGGCCGGACAGCTGCTGTTTCGAGCTGGCAATGGTATTGGCAAAGGCTTCGCATTGCTGTAGTAACTCTAATGAGGCCTGGTAGGTAATACGGCCTGGCTCGGTCAGCTCAAAACCGCTGCGGCCCCGCTTACACAGTTTTACCCCTAAACGGATTTCTAAGTCAGATAAATGCGCGCTAATAGTAGAGCGGCCAATATTCAGCCGTGACTCAGCCGCCGACAAGCCGCCGCACTCGACAATAGTGACGAACACTCTGAGTAATCTAAGGTCGACATCTTGTACTTGCATGGGCGCTGCTCTTTAGTTCGATAAAGCCGGAATAAGTTACGAATATTATGTATTTATAAAACAACCTGTGCAAGCTAGCATGGCTCTAATAAAGATCCGCAGAATTTTAGGAGCACAAGATGACATTTCGCTACGGGATCGACCGGCTGGATTTAGATATCGTTAACGGTATCGCCGATGGCACTATTAAAGCTGAGTTGTGTGCAGAAGCCATCGCCCGAATTAATCAAAGCCGCAACAACGTTGAGGTGATGGCCACATCGGACAAAGCTATTTATGGTATTAATACCGGTTTTGGCCCGCTTTGCGATACGCAAATCTCGCCAGCAGAAACCGCGCTGCTGCAAAAAAACCTGCTAATCACCCATGCGGTTGGCGTAGGCGAACCAATTGCCAAAGCTATTTCAAAATTAATGTTGATCACCAAAGTACATGCGTTAAGCCAGGGCTATTCTGGCGTGCGCCTGGAAGTGGTTGAACGCATGCTGACGTTTCTTGAGCTGGACTTAATTCCGGTGGTGCCGGAGCAAGGCTCAGTAGGGGCATCAGGCGATTTGGCGCCGCTGTCGCACTTATTCTTACCGCTGATTGGTGAAGGTGAGTTCTGGCACGGCCGTGGCACTATCAGTGCCGCTGAAGCGCTGGCGCAACATGGTTTAGTGCCGCTGGAACTGCAGGCCAAAGAGGGGCTGGGCTTGATTAACGGCACCCAGTTTATTTTGTCGCATGCTATTACCGCGTTGACCAAGATGCGCTACCTGCTGGATTTAGCCGATGTTGCCGGTGCCATGAGTATTGAAGGGATGCAGGGCAGTGGTTCGCCGTTTCGTGCTGAGCTGCACCAAATCCGCGCCTTTGCCGGCAATGTTGAAGTCGCTGCCCGTATGCGTCGTTTGTTTAAAGATTCAGAAAATATGGCCTCGCACACCGGCTGCGCCCGGGTACAAGACCCTTATTCGCTGCGCTGTATTCCCCAGGTACACGGCGCGTCGCGTAATGCTTACTACCACTTAAAAGAGCTGGCCGAGATAGAAATGAACTCGGTTACTGATAACCCTATCGTCATCAGCAGCGAAGAAGCGATTTCCGGCGGTGGTTTCCATGGTCAGCCACTAGCGATGGTGCTGGATTATGCCTCTATTGCGGCGGCGGAGCTGGGCAATATCTCTGACCGGCGCTGCTATTTACTATTAGAAGGCTTACACGGTTTGCCGCGTTTGCTAACCAAAGCCGGTGGTTTAAATTCCGGCATGATGATTCCGCAATATGTCACGGCGGCGCTGGTAACCGAGAACAAATCTTTGTGCTTCCCGCCCTCGGCCGACAGTGTGCCTACCTCTATGGGGCAGGAAGATCATGTGTCGATGGGTAGTATCTCTGGCCGTCAGTTAAACCAGATCCTGGGCAATCTGGAAAAAATCCTCGCGATAGAGCTGATGTATGCGGCGCAAGCCATTGAGTTTCGCCGGCCGCATCAATGCTCCGATATCATTGAACAAAATTTTGCCCTCATTCGCAGTAAAGTGGCCAAGCTGGAAGAAGATCGTCTGTTAAAACCCGATATCGACGCCATGATAGAGCTGGTGAAAAGCCAGGCTTTTACCGTTAACTTTGCATTGAATTAAGAGGATACGGATGATGACTTTTCAAGAGCAGATTAAGCAAGGTATCCCGGCCGAGTTACCTGCGGCCAAGCCATACCCGTTAGACGCCAATCGTGCACCGAAGCGCAAAGACATTTTAACTAAAGCGGAAAAACAACTTGCTGTGCGTAACGCGCTGCGTTATTTCCCTAAAGCCTGGCATGCGGAGCTAGCGCCAGAGTTTGCCAAAGAGCTTAACGATTTTGGCCGTATTTATATGTACCGCTTTAAGCCGGACTACGAGCTAAAAGCACGGCCAATTAGTGATTATCCGGCAAAATGCCAGCAAGCTGCCGCTATTATGCTGATGATTGATAACAATCTGGACCCTGCAGTCGCGCAGCACCCACAAGAGCTGATTACCTATGGTGGTAATGGCGCGGTATTCCAAAACTGGGCGCAGTACCGCTTAACTATGCAGTATTTAAGCGAGATGGAAGGCGATCAGACATTACACATGTACTCTGGTCATCCTATGGGGTTATTCCCATCGTCGGAAGAGGCACCACGGGTGATAGTTACCAATGGTATGATGATCCCGAACTACTCCAAGCCGGATGACTGGGAGCGTTTTAATGCTTTAGGCGTCACTCAATTTGGCCAGATGACGGCCGGCTCTTATATGTATATTGGCCCGCAGGGCATAGTGCATGGTACCACCATCACGGTGATGAACGCCTTTCGTAAAGTATTACAAAAGGGCGAAAGTGCGAAGGGGAAAATCTTCTTAACTGCCGGTTTAGGCGGTATGAGCGGCGCTCAGCCCAAAGCCGGTAATATCGCCGGTTGTATTACCGTCTGTGCCGAAGTAAACCCCAAAGCCGCTACCAAGCGCCATCAGCAAGGCTGGGTTGATGAGTTAATCGATAATATGGACGCGCTGATTGCCCGGGTAAAGCAGGCGCAGGCCAATGAAGAAGTGGTGTCCATTGCTTATATTGGTAACGTGGTGGAGGTGTGGGAAAGCTTCTATCAAAGTGATATTTTTGTGCATCTGGGTTCAGATCAAACCTCGTTGCATAACCCCTGGTCGGGCGGTTATTACCCGGTCGGTATCAGCTACGACGAAGCGAATCGCTTAATTCGTGACGAGCCAGAGCTGTTTAAAGCCAAAGTGCAGGCGACATTAAAACGCCATGCTGACGCGGTGAATAAGCATACCGCAAAGGGCACTTATTTCTTTGACTACGGTAATGCCTTTTTACTTGAAGCCTCACGCGCCGGCGGCGCTGTAATGGCCGACAATGGTATCGATTTTAAATATCCATCCTATGTGCAGGATATTTTAGGCCCGATGTGTTTTGACTACGGCTTTGGCCCGTTCCGCTGGGTCTGTACTTCAGGTAAGCCAGAAGATTTGGATAAGACCGATGCTATTGCAGCCCAGGTGCTTGAGCGCATTATGGCTGAGGCACCTGAGGAAATTCAGCAGCAAATGCAGGATAACATCACCTGGATTAAAGACGCCAAGCAAAACAAGCTGGTGGTAGGCTCGCAGGCGCGGATTTTATATGCTGATGCCGAAGGAAGGATGGAAATTGCCGCTGCCTTTAATGCCGCCATTGCCCGTGGCGAGATTGGCCCGGTGGTGTTGGGGCGCGATCATCACGATGTCAGCGGTACTGACTCGCCATTTCGTGAAACCTCGAACATTTATGATGGTAGCCGTTTCACTGCCGATATGGCGATTCATAATGTGATTGGTGACAGCTTCCGCGGTGCTACCTGGGTGTCTATTCATAACGGTGGTGGCGTTGGTTGGGGCGAAGTGATCAACGGTGGCTTTGGTTTGCTGCTGGATGGCACTACCGATGCCGATCGCCGCTTAAAATCAATGCTACTATTCGATGTTAATAACGGTATTGCGCGGCGCAGCTGGGCGCGTAATACTGAGGCAGACTTTGCGATCAAACGCGAAATGGCCAGAACACCGAAGTTAAAAGTCACACTGGCCAATCGGGTTGATGACGATGTTATTGCCGGGCTGGCACTCTAGCCCGGTGCACAGGACAATAAAAAAATCGGCGTATTAACTCACCGCGCCCTCAGGCGCTTTGTCAGTTAGTTATAACGAAGAAAGCTGACAGAGCAAAACGACTATCTGACGTTGTTTGAGGACGCCAAACTGGCACTGGACCATAATGATTAAGGATGAAAGATGATTGATTTTAACAATAAGGGTTTTTTTAAGTTAAAACAAAACCGTGACTATGCAGACCAGGTGGCGGCGCTGCTGCTGGATGGTGAGACCATAATTGACGCCTATAAATCCATGCGTGATGGCGTGGTGTTTACGACAAAACGGCTGATTGTGGTCAACGTTCAGGGCATTACCGGTAGCAAAAAAGATTTCACCTCTATCCCCTATAAGAACATTGTCGCCTATTCGGTCGAAACCTCTGGCACCTTCGATTTGGACTCCGAGCTGGAAATTTATTTGTCAGCAGTAGGCAAGGTAAAATTTGAATTTACCGGTAAAACCGCGATAGTGGAGATAGCCAAATATATCGCGCAGCATTCGTTGTAGCACAAAGGCCCACAAAAAATGGGCGCTACGCAAGGTAACGCCCAGGAAAAGCTTAGTAGTATTTCAAACCATCTGCCTTACCGCGAAACGCATAATAGGCCACCGCGGTATAGGCGGCGATATTCGGCATGTCTTATAAAGCCGCTTGAAGTATAACAAGCGCTGCTAAATCGGATTGCGGGAGGTCCGGCATAGCCTTATGGCTAGTGCCATCTGGCCTCATCTTCGTAAAGTTTAAACTCAATATTGCGACCATCAGCGCAAAGTTGAATGACCTCTGCTGGTGAGCCATCCTCATTTAATTTTACTAAACCAATACCCGCCGCATTAAGCAAGCGTTCGCCCGGCTGTGCAGATTCTGGTTGGTGTGGCGTAATCAACATCCGGCGACGACGGGTCAGCCAGTTGAGTGGAGAGCGCGGAGAGTAAAGCCAGCGGTTTAAGCGATCAAAGACTTGCAGTAGCTTGCCGGGAAATTCATTCTTCAGCCCACTACTGGTAATTTGCCAGACAGCCGGACTGCCTGTTTGCGACCGTAGACGAATGTCGTAAACAAAGGAGTAGTGCACGTCGCCCGACAGAATCACGAAATGCTTTGGTGTTTTCGGGTGGCGGAACATATTAAGCAGCGTATAGGCGGTACCACGATGTGCCATCCAGTTTTCTGCATCCACCAGTAATGGTTTACCAAGCCAGGTAAAAATACGTTGTATCGCTTCGATCAGCTTAACTCCAAAAATCGGCGCGGCCGAAACTAACACCACTGCATCCAAACCAACTAGCTTTTGTTGCAAATTGATCAATGCCTCCCAATCCATCAAACCTGATGGACTGTGAATGGAACGTTCACTGCGCCATCTTTGGGTTCGGGTATCCAGCACAACTAAAGCTGGTTCAGTAGGCCACTGATAATACCAATGATTGAAGCGCAGCAATTGGTCTAACATTACATCGTAGCTGTTACTTCCGGGAGAGCATAATTGTTGCTGGATGTCTGAGAGATAGGTTGCAGGAAACTGTTCCGGGCAATTTCCCCAACCCTGAAATAGCAAATAAGCGAGTAGGGCATTGCCAATAATTCGCTTAGATAATGGATGTTGGTAAGCTGCGAGTTCCCATGCAGCGGTAAGATTCCAGTCGTCGGTAATGTCATGATCATCAAAAATCATTGCTACAGGTAAGTGTGCCAGCAGTCTGCGTACAGCGCTAAGGCCTCCGATAAATGCATCCAGTACTTCAGCCTGGCGGATAAACTGTTGACATTGTTTGGTATTCAAATCGGCAGGAGGGTTTAAGTCGCGAGGGCTAGTTAGCTGCTGCCAGCCAACGGGTGACCACACCAGTAGGTACATCGCAAACATTTCAGCCAAACTAATTAGGTGGTTATGCGCGTTGTCGGAGGTAAAAACGGGCTTACGTGCACCCTTAAACAGCTGCTCGAGTACTTTGCTGCTTTTTTTATCATCGGGCAGCAGAGTCTCTCGTTTCAGATAGTAGGGGCTCTTGCTATGCAAGGTACTTGCCAGTGAGACGTCGGCATTATGCAGTGACTCATCGGGTAAACCCAACCTTGGTATGAACTGGTGGATCGCCATCAACATAGGAGTCGCCACGTCATCAACATACACTTGGTCACCACTGAGCATGAGTACGGCGGGCCAATCGTCGATTGATGTGGAGGCTAATAGTTGCTCAGCTCTCAGTAGGCCATCGGCAGCAGCAAAGTGTGGCTTACGACAAGAACCATGTAATAAGCTACTTAACTTCGGCTGGAGCACAAAAAATGGATGAGAGTGTGGAGTAAAATTTAGATCAGGTGCCCACTGTTGCCAGCCTTGACCATTCAACTGCAGGTTGTAATAAATAGCCTGCTGGACAGGTAACCTAATCTCAAGTTTAAGGTCAAATAATTGAAAATGAAGATTATCTCCCGCTTTGATTTGTTGATGACCGGCAGACAATACGGAAGCGGGTAAAGTATGGTACAAACCACTGTCAGTGAACAGTGTTAACTCTGGGGTAACAGGTTCTGCCGTTGCCAACCAAATAGTTATTCGATTGGGTTGCAGTCGGCGAAGGATTGGGCCTGCCCAAACGGTTACAGGTGACGTCATTTTGAAAGTATTCTTTAACTAGCCATAGATTCCTATTAAACAGCGACAACTCAAAAAAAGTTCATCTTTGTTTATTTACTTGTGATCCGTATTGATTGAAAATAGTAATGTTTCGCATTTGTGATTATATTGGTATTACTAAAGAGGTGGTAAGAATGAAAGTAAATCGGGTTGCACAGCACGTGGCGCTGGCGTTAGCTATTTGCAGTTTGCAAAGTCATGCGGCAGAGCCGCAAGAAAAGCAGTCGCAAATCGAAGTTCTGGAGGTACGCGGTGCGCAAATAGCAGATAGCGGCAACAAGCTGCCAGATATACAGCAAGGTCGGATCTTTGCGGGCAAGAAGACTTCAGTCGTTGAACTCAGTGAACAGCCAACGCTGATTGAACCTAACTTACGCCAAATGTTTGCTACTTTACCGGGTCTATTTGTCTCAGAGCAGAAGATCCCCAGCATCTACAATGTTAATTATCGTGGCTTGGGTGACCCGCACGAATCTGAATTTGTGGCCTTTTATCAAGATAATGTGCCACTGGCTGCCAACCTGTTTGGTTATGCCACCATGTACTATATGCCAGGTGGTCAGCGCATTGAACGTGTAGAGTTTATTCGCGGTGGCTCAGGCTTACTTTACGGCCCGCAAATCGGCCCAGTAGTCAATTTTGTTACTCGTGGCCCCTCTGCACAAGCAGAAACCCGCATAGTGACTGAGCATGCTGTGGGTAGCGATGCTATGTACAGCACCTATAATGAAGCGCGTTGGTCACAAGGCAATACCGGTTTTATGGCCTCATTTGATCATCGTCGTGCCGATGGCCCACGTAATAACGAAGATTTTGATGTTAGCTCTGGCTACTTAGGACTCAGTTACGAAGGTTTCAAAGATATCAAAATCGGAGCTAATTTAGATGTGTATAGCTCTGACTCGGGTGAAGCCGGCCGTTTAACCTCGGCTGAATTTGCGAACAACCGTGATCTGGTTAAAACACCGTTTAACCGTGTTAAAATTGACCAAACGCTAGCAAGCTTAACTTACGAGCAGCAGTTAGATGCAGCGTCCAGCCTTAACGGAAAAATCTGGTATCTAGCGATGGATCGTTTTAGCCGTCGTTCAGGCGCCTTTGTTCCGCCTGCAAATCCACCTTCTTCGACAACGGTTGACGAGCAGCAATTCCGTAACCTAGGTTACGATCTGCGTTATAGCTTAGCCTGGGGTGAAAATAATATTTTAACTGCAGGTACATCTGGCTTTAGTGGTGACAGTCCTCGTACGCAGCACCGCAATAGTGATTTGACCTCTGACGCTCAAAATGCCGCTGACCTTCGTTTTGAGCAAGATCGTGTTACCACCTATACCGCACTGTTTGTCGAAAACCTGTTCCGCTTTGGCAACATTAGCTTAGTACCGGCGGTACGCTATGAGCGTCTGAATTATGATATGGTTGAAGTGGTGAAAAGCGCCAGTTTAAACCGTGATGCCATTGATTTGGATCGGACCTTTAATGAGCTGTTATTTGGTTTAGGCGCAGGTTTGAAGCTGTCTGATACTGCTGAAGTCTATGCCAATATTTCAGAATCTTACCGGCCACAACGCTTTGATGATTTAATCAATCCAACGTCTGAGTTGGCAGGTTCTAATGATCCTTCAGTATCGAAAGCGATGAACTACGAATTAGGCTATCGTAGCCAAGTTACCGAGCAATTTGCTTTCGATGTCAGTGTGTTCCGTATTGATTTCAAGGATAAAATTGAACAAATTCAAGTTAATATCACCGATATTGAGCGGGTAAACAGTGGTGATTCACGTCATCAGGGTGTTGAGCTAAGTCTGCAGTATGCTTTTGCATTATCGCCTGGTCATAATCTTACTGCCTTCGCGAACGGCTCTTGGTTAGATGCAGAAATAACAAGTAGTACAAACGCTAGCCTGGTAGGTAATAAAGTCTCTTTTGCACCAGATTACCTGGTACGTACCGGGCTTAACTATGCAAGTAATGGCTTGACTGCTGCGCTCAGCCTGACGCTGGTTGGTGATCAGTACTGGCAAGATTCCAATCTGCCTCGTGGTACAGGTACGGCAACTATTGATGCCAAGATACCATCCTATCAGGTGGTAGATTTGAGTGCCGAGTATGAACTGTCAAAACGTTGGTCCTTATTCGCTGGCGTAAACAATCTGTTAGACGAAAATTATTATAGCAGGGTTAGAACTGACGGCATTGAACCCGCAGCCGAGCGAACGGCTTATATCGGTTTCAGATTTAGTCTGTAACACCCGGTATTAATTTGGCTTAAAGTAAGCTTCTGTATAGCAACCCCGGTTTTGTACTGGGGTTTTTTACAGTAAGAATTAACATGGGAGTGAGCAAAATCAGTTAGTATCCTGCTGTTCAGTTTGCCACAGTATCGATTAGCCTCTATGCTGGCGCGTAGAGTAGTTTGAGGTGAAAATGGATATATTACTAACAGTCGCGGATTATTTTATCGTTGGTCTACAAAAACCAACTTTGGCATTTCTACTTGGCGGTATGTTGATTGCGGCACTCGGAAGTCGCCTCACCATTCCAGAGCCTGTCTACAAATTTATTGTTATCGTCTTGCTGCTAAAAATTGGTTTACAAGGCGGCATGGAAATCCGTAATGCTAACCTTGCTGCACTGCTACTTCCTGCCTTTTTTGCCGTCATAGCTGGTGTGTTAATTGTGCTGTTAGGTAAATACACCTTAGCAAAATTACCTGGTGTGAAAGAAACTGATGCCTTAGCCACGGCCGGCTTGTTTGGTGCGGTTTCAGCCTCTACCTTTGCCGCTGCGATGCTGCATTTAGATGATATTGGTATGGAGTACGAAGCCTGGGTATCGGCACTCTACCCCTTTATGGACATACCAGCCTTAATATTGGCAATAGTGTTAGGCCGCTTAGCCAGTGATCGGCAGCAAGCGATGGCCGAGGCTACGGCGGATAAACCCCAAAAATCAGTGCGTAAGCCTATCTCAATTAAAGAAATTATTATCGATAGCTTACAAGGTTCAGCGCTTACTGCGTTATTATTAGGGTTGTTAATTGGCTTATTCGCCAAACCGGAACCGGTATATGCTTCTTTTTATGAACCAGTATTCCGCGGTTTCTTATCAATTCTAATGCTCATTATGGGTATTGAAGCATGGCAGCGTTTAAGTGAACTACGCAGAGTGGCGCATTGGTACGTCGTCTATGCGATTGCAGCGCCAATTGCGCATGGTGCTATTGGCTTTGGCTTGGGCTATTTAGCGCATCATCTAACTGGGTTTAGTGCAGGCGGGACCGTACTATTAGCGGTGATGGCAGCGTCAAGTTCGGATATTTCAGGCCCTCCGACACTCAGGGCGGGTATACCCAAGGCAAATCCTTCCGCTTATATTGGTTCCTCAACCAGTATTGGTACCCCGATTGCGATTGCCGTCTGTATTCCATTATTCACCGAATTAGCGAAAGTCGTGTTTTAAGGCGCGGGAGTCCATTATGAAATATCAGGCTTATCAAATTAATATTATTGCGGAAAAGGTGCTGGAAGAAGATCTCATCGCGTTATTAGAAGAGGCTGGCGCCAAGGGTTACAGTATTTTCGAAGCGGGCGGCAATAGCTCTTTACACCTGCACCCAGCGCAGCATGCTTCAATTATCGATGCCTTACATCTGATGAAAATTGAGGTCATTGTGAAAGATCAGCAAAAAGCTGAACAGATTGCTGAGCAGATCACTCAGGAGTTTTTTGACACCCAGCCTGGCATTGTTAGCCTCAGCGAAGTGTGGATTTTCAGACCGCAAAAGTTTTAGGTAACTTAGCTGGCTATATTTAAAAGTCGATTATTCCTAAATTGGCTTATCGTAAGCTTTGCTGCTGTGGCCAGGGTTATTCTGGTATTTCAGCTGTTGCTCCTTTCTGGTACAACACTGCTATCGCCCTGAGATATGACGATTGTGGGGCGTAGGCTCCATTCTGTGAAGAGGTGGCGCAGTCGCCTAAACGTGTTTTAAACATTGACAGCAGCCCTCAAAAATGGAGGGCTGCTGTGTTTATGGTGATCACCAACTTTTCCTATTTTGGGTTTAAGCCATTAGCCTTACAAAAAATGGCTTAGCGCTCTCATTGTCTTATTAGTAATACTTCAAACCATCTGCCTTACCGCGAAACGCATAATAGGCAACCGCGGTATAGGCGGCGATAATCGGAATGACCACAACAGCGCCGAAGAAAATAATGGTCAGGGACTCTTTGGAGCTGGCCGCTTCATACAGTGTCATCTGGTTCGGCACCACAAAGGGGTAGAAGCTGAGTGCTAAGCCGACAAAGCTGCAGACAAAGATCACTTTACAGATAAAGAACGGCAGCCAGGCGCCGCGATCATCGGGCAGCGGTAGCCGTTTTAAAGCCAAATAACCCAGCGCGAACATCGCAAAACACAGCAGCGGAATGGCGGCAAATAAATAGGCCAGTGGCGGCTCGGTCCAAACCTGATACACATTAGCATTTACCAGCGGATTGATGGCGCTGACGGCCAAAATACCGGCCAAGGTCCAAACCCCGGCCAGTTTACACTGCCGGATAGCATGGCGCTGTAAATCGCCACTGGTTTTGCCTATCAGCCAGGCATTGCCAATCATCGCATAGGCGGCGGTAACGCAGAGGCCGCTAAAGCTGGCAAACACGACACTGCCAACGCTGTATTCCAGCCCCATAACATAGATACCCAGCATAAAGCCCTGGCTAAAGGTTGCCAGCAAGGAGCCAAATTTAAAGGTCCAGTCCCAGCGGATTTTCCGCTCCGGTTTTACTTTGGCGCGAAAATCAAAGGCGACACCGCGTAAGATCAAGCCAATCAGCAACAAGGCGGCGGGCAAATACAGCGCATGCAGAATCGCACTGTGCGCCGCCGGAAAAGCCACCAGCAGCAAGCCGACGGCCAGCACCAGCCAGGTTTCATTGGCATCCCAGAACGGACCAATAGAGGCAATGGCGGTATCGCGCCAGGCTTCTTGCTGCATCGGCAGCGTTATGCCCACGCCCAAGTCATAACCATCCAGGATGGCATACAGCAGTACCGCCAGTGCTGTCAGGCCGGCGAACACCAGTGCCAGATTTTCTGCAGTCAGGAAATTCATGCTTCGACTCCTTCATTGGCGAGTTTGGCTTTCTGTTCCGGTAGGCCTGGCAGCGACAGGTCATATTCCTCAACCTCAATCGCCCGTTTTGCCAGCCAGAATAAGGTTTTAACATAGGCCAGCAGTAACACCACATACAGCGCCAGATACATGATTAGCGTTAAGGCAACCTGCTCACTGGCCACAGTGGTCACGGCGTCACTGGTTTTTAGCACACCATATACCAGGTATGGCTGGCGGCCGATTTCGGTCACATACCAACCGGCCAGGGTGGCGATCCAACCGGAGAACGACATGCCGATTAATACCTTATATTGCAGCGGTGATAATTCGCCTTTTCGGTACAACCGCAGGCTACACCACCAGGCCACGGCCAGCATTAATACACCGATACCCACCATGACCCGGAAACTGTAGAACACCGGCGCCACCGGTGGGTGTGCGTCCGGAAATTCGTTAATGCCTTTCAGCTCACCGTTTAAATCGTGAGTCAGAATTAAACTGGCCAGTTTTGGAATTTCCAGCGCAAAGCGGTTAGTTTGAGTTTCAGCATCAGGGATCGCAAACAGCACCAGTGGCGCGCCTTGCTGGGTATGCCAAATTCCTTCCATCGCAGCGATTTTCTGTGGCTGATGCTCTAAGGTATTTAAACCGTGCAGGTCGCCAACAAAGGCCTGGGTTGGGGCCAGCACAGCAGCGGTAAACAGGGCGGTTTTTAGTGTCAGGCGCGGGGCTTTTTTATTGTCACCGCGATATAGCCGGTAGGCAGAAATACCGGCTACCAAAAAGCAGACCGTCAGTGCCGACGCCAGCAGCATATGGGTAAAACGATACGGGAAGGAGGGGTTAAAAATTATCGCCAGCCAGTCAGTGGCATGCGCTACGCCATCACGCATTTCAAAGCCAACCGGAGTTTGCATCCAGGAATTGAGCACCAGGATCCAAAATGCCGACAGCGTAGTACCTATTGCCACCAGTAAGGTGGCCAGCGTATGCAGCCAGCGCGGTACCTTGTTAAAACCAAACAGCATAATGCCGAGCATGGTTGCTTCGAGGAAAAAGGCGGTCAGGATTTCGTAGGCCAGTAACGGGCCGGCAATATTGCCTACTGTCTCCATAAAACCCGGCCAGTTGGTGCCGAACTGGAACGACATCGTAATGCCACTGACTACACCCAGTGCAAAGGTCAGTGCAAAGACTTTGACCCAAAAGCGGTAGGCGCGCATCCACACCGGGTGCTGTGACAGGTCAAAGCGGATTTTAAAGTACACCAGCAACCAGCCCAGGGCGATGGTAATGGTTGGGAACAGGATATGAAAACTGATATTGGCCGCAAACTGAATGCGTGACAGCAACAGGGTGTCTAACATGGCAACCTCACTACAACAGAACAACAGGTGGCAAAAACAGCTAGGCTTGTTTTGCCGGATCTTTTTTACCTAAAAACTTATCGGTAAATTCCAGTACCTTGCCAACGCCGGAGCCTAACTTCATTAAGGTATTCAGCTTCTCCGGCGACAAGGATTGCAGGCTTTGCGTCCATTCAGTAATGTTCTCCAGCAGATCGTGAATTTCGGCGATGCGCTTTTGGGCAAAGGCTTCTTCCGGATTAGCCGCTTCGTCCATCATAATGTCACGCAGTAAGCTAAGCGTCGGGTCCATTTCCCGTTTGCGCCGCTCTTCAAACACCCGGTTGGCCATATCCCAGATACTACCGCGGCTATGATAAAACTCGCGCCGCTCGCCGGGTTTATGGCTAACCTGCACCAGCTGCCAGCTACCCAACTCTTTTAACCCCATACTGACATTGCCGCGCGAAATCCCCAGCAGCTCACCAATTTCATTGGCACAGAGCGGTTGCTCGCTAATCACCAGCAGGGCGTAAATTTGGCCAACGGTACGGTTAAAGCCCCAACGGCTGCCCATTTCGCCAAAGTGGTAAACAAAGGATTCAATCATTGGAGTCATTTGCATATGCGCATCCCGTTACTGAACTTTCAGAAATTTCTGAAATAATAATACGCTTGTTGCTTGATCCAGATCAACATAATTTGCAGGTATGGCTGCGAACTAATTAAAAGAATTTAGTGGGCGTTGAGCGCACGATTCAGAAAAAAAGTTGGGCTTTTCTATCGACAGGACTGTTAAGGCTTGATAGAACTGCTAAAGTAGTGAAACTCACCCGCGAAACATTCATTACGGATCAAGTTAGTTACGCCGTTAACTTAATGCAAGGTTTAACCTATGTTTAGAACAATATCCATTCAAAAACGTTTACTGGCAGCCTTTGGCGCTCTGGCTTTTATGCTGGCCGCGCTGGGTCTTTATAACCTGAATACCATGTCGCAAATTCGTGAACGGGCGAATTTGGTTGAAACTAATACTTTACCTTCACTAATGAGCCTGGCGGACTTAAATCTGAACGTCACCCTTCTGCGGGCCTTAACCTTACGCTTGATGTTAACTACCGACATTACGCAGGAAGGCGCCACACTGAACGAAGTAGAGCAATTACGAGCAGAGGTGCGGCGTAATGAGCAGGCATTTTCTGCTAACATATATCTGGATGAAGAGAGGGAAGTTTTTGCTGATTTCGAAAAAAGATTACAGCAATATTTGCAGTTACAGCAAGAAGCGATCGAGTTTCTGAAGCAGGACGAGACCGGTATGGCGCTGGATTTGCTGCAGCAAATTAACCCGATTACGGCACAGATGACAACGGATTTACTCGATCTCACCCGTATCAAACAGCAAGCTGCTAACACCGCGCGAACCGAGTCAGTCAGTGCTTATCAGGCCGCCCGTATTATTGTTATTGTACTAATAGTGTTAGCGGTGGCGATTGCTATAGTGATTGCACTGGTTATTTCGCGCAGCATTAATGCACCGCTGGAGCAAGCGGTTGAGTCTGCCCGGCAAATTGCTGAAGGTGATTTGACGCAGCGTATCAATAAAGACGGTGACGATGAGTTAACCCGCCTGGCTGAAGCCTTACAACAAATGCAGCAAAAACTGCGTGATGCCATTGGCCATATCGCCAGCTCAGCCAGTCAGCTGGCCTCTGCTGCGGAAGAACTCAATGCCGTTACCGATGAGTCAGCGCGCGCCATTCAGCAACAAAATGACGAAGTACAACAAGCCGCGACCGCGATCACTGAGATGAGCTCAGCCGTTGATGAAGTGGCGGCAACGGCGATGCAAACCTCAGATGCGTCTGCACAATCGGCCAACTTGGCCAAAGATGGTAGCCAGAAGGTTACCCAGACCCGTGCTGTTATCGGCAAGATGAATACCGAGGTTCAGCAAAGCGTCACCGTGATTAATGTGCTGGCAGAAAAAGTCTCGTCAATTAACCAGGTGCTGGAAGTGATTCGCAGTGTGGCCGAGCAAACCAACCTGCTGGCGCTGAATGCGGCGATCGAAGCAGCCCGCGCCGGTGATGCCGGCCGCGGTTTTGCCGTCGTCGCCGACGAAGTGCGTAGTTTGGCGCACCGCACCCAAACCTCCACCGGTGAAATTGAACAAATGATCCAACAAGTGCAAGGTTCGGTACGTGAAGCGGTAAATGCCATGGGGCTAATTAGCCAAAACGCTGGTGATGCCCAAAATGTGGCTGAAGAAGCTGCCGCAGCCCTGGGGCAGATCGCGACCAATATTACCAGTATCAGCGATCAGAACCATGTCATTGCCAGTGCCGCTGAAGAGCAATCGAAAGTGGCACGGGAAATTGACCGTAATATTATTACTATCAGCGACCTGGCCAATCAAACCTCAGCCGGTTCGCAGCAAACCTCTGCCAGCGCAACAGAATTGTCGCGATTAGCAATTCAACTTAATGAGCTGGTAAACCGCTTTAAGGTTTAATTCATGTAAAGCAACAGGGCGCTATCGGCGCCCTGTTGCTTTTAGAGCTTATGCAATTTTTCGTTACCATTCCTTTGTGGCAAGCTGATTGTGATATTCTTTCAGCTAGTTAACAGAGGAATGATTATGCCACGCTACTCCGCCGACTTTATTAAGATGATGCCCAAGTCCGATTTACATTTGCATTTGGACGGCAGTTTACGGTTAGACAGTCTTATCGACATGGCCAAACGCAGCCAGGTCACTTTGCCTTCTGAGACGGTAGCTGGCTTAAAAGAGCTGGTGTTCAAAGAGCGCTATCAGAATCTGGGTGAGTATCTGCATTGCTTCCAATATACCTGTGCCGTGTTACGCGACCCGGAAAACCTGCAACAGGCCGCTTACGAGCTGGCAGTGGATAATCAGGCGGAAGGGGTCAACTATATCGAAGTGCGGTTTGCGCCGCAGTTGCTGATCGATCTGACCCGCGGTATCGATTTCGACCGGATTATGCATGCAGTGAATAACGGTCTAAAGCAGGCGATGCAAGAATATAACGCCACTGAAGCGGTACTGAGCGGTCAGAAACCACCGTTTTATTATGGCATTATTAACTGTGCAATGCGGATGTTTGGTAATAAAGGTTTTTCACCTTATTACACCAACCTGTTTCAATTAATGCGCGATTTTGCGCCGATGGATGTGATCAAACTGGCAGCGATGGAGTTGGTACGGGCCAGTGTGCGGTTAAGGGATGACGAGGGCATCCCGATTGTTGGTCTGGATTTGGCGGGGCAGGAGGCGGGTTATCCGGCGGGTAAATTTAAAGAAGTCTATGAGTACGCTCACCAACACTTTTTACTGAAAACCCTGCATGCCGGCGAAGCCTACGGTGCGGAAAGTGTATTTGAAGCCATTACCGAATGTTATGCCGATCGTATTGGCCATGGCTATTCGATGTTTATCCCGGAGATGATTAAAGATCCGGCGATTACTGATAAAACTAAATATATTAATAATCTGGCTTCTTATATCGCCGATAAGCGTATCGCAGTAGAGGTTTGCCTGACCAGTAATCTGCAAACCAATCCGGCAATTACCGATATCCGCCAGCATAAGTTTAAAGATATGTTGGAACACCGGATTGCTACGGTGATCTGCACCGACAATCGTCTGGTGTCTAATACAACTGTCAGCAAAGAGTATCAGCTGGCGTTGGATAACTTCGATGTGCCGCTAAAACGGTTGAAAGATATGGTGGCGTACGGCTTCAAGAAAAGCTTTTTCCCAGGCAGCTATGTCGAGAAACGTCAATACGCTAAACAATGTCTGGAATATTTTGACCGTGTAGCTCAGCGTTATGGTTTTATTTGATTGAAATCAGACGTTTACGCTTGGTGTCGCATTTTGCATACATGCTAAGCTGTTGTTTTTTAAAGACTCTCTTATTTGCCGCTTTTTGGTGTCGCTAATTAGCAACAGTTAGCGGCACCCCGGTTGCCTTCCTTCCGTAAAAAATATAATAACTTATTGATTTAAAATAATTAAATTAAGTTGGTACGACTGCTGCATTAATATCTGTGACGCTGCAGGGGAATAGCGTAAAAGCAATAAGTATTACTTTTACGCGATTCTCCTGAGACAGCACCGAACGCTCCCATATGGAGCCCATAGCCGGAGAAGTATCATGGATATGTTTTTAAGTTTTATCACGCTGTTCCTGGTTGCCAATATGGCCATTGTTTTTACGCTGTTACGTCGTGTTGATCTGAATAACGCCAGTGTTCAGGCTTGGGAGCAGGAGCAATCTGCCCGCTCAGCTAAGGCTACACAACCAGTTTATGCGCAGAGCATGAACACTGAGTTAGCGCAGTAATCGAATCCCATAGATCAGCGATCTAGCTGAATCTGCCTTGGCCAGTCTTAGTACTGGCCTTTTTTTTGTAGCGCAGCGGCAGTTTCTACCGCTTTCGGCAATACAAGGCCCTGAATTTTCAGTAAACTAAACTCAGACTTTTCTGAGGGTGGAGCCTATGCGCTTTTCCGTGCAAACCGCATCATTACGGCAACTGGTATTGCTAAGCTTTTTTTTGGCGTTGATTCCGGTAGGCGTCTTGTTATGGCAAAGTAATAAGTCATTAAGTGGCGTCAGTAACTATGCTATCGCATCGGCTGAGCAGGCGGTGTCCAGCGTACGCCAGGCCGAAAGTATGCAAAGCCTGGTGGTAGACATTGAACGTGCCGTGCGCCAGTTTGCGGTGGTCCGTACCGACGCCTTACAGCGGCTAGCCTTAAATCATATCGACAATCAACTGCAATTACTGGAGCAACTCTGCCGTGATCTTCCGGATCTGGCATTGTGTGGCGCGCAGCGCAGCGCGTTACAGGGGCTGCGGGCGCGCTTTAACGAACCACTAACCGAAGTCCCGGAAGCATTACTACAACAGGTTCGTACCCAGCAACAACAAATTACCAAAGAAATCTGGGATCTGCTGGAGCAACAACTGGATCGACAACAACAGCAGGTTACCTCCACCCAGCAACAGCTGGCCTGGGAAACCTTCGCGCTGGTGATGCTCACTTTACTGTTGGTACTTTGGGCGTCCGGCCGGATTGCCGCGCCGGTACAAAAGCTGGACCGGATGATTCGGGCCATTGCTCAACCCAAGCATCAGTTTCCGGACGAAAAGCTGCGTGGCCCGCGCGAGCTGACCGAATTAGGTGAGCAATTACGCTGGTTAAGTTCCCGCTTGCAGCAACTGGAGGCATTGCGTTTAATTTTACTGCGTCACGCCTCACACGAATTAAAAACCCCGCTTTCCAGTATCCGTGAAGGCTGTGCGCTGCTCAGTGAGCAGCTGGTTGGGCCTTTAACACCGCAGCAACAGGAAGTAGTAACCTTACTCAATGCCAGCGCCGACCGCCTGAGCGTACTGACCGAGCAATTACTGGACTATAACCGTTTACTGCAGCAAGCACAGCCGAACTGGAGTCAGGTGGTGCCGCAGCAGCTGATGCAGGAGTGTTTTAATGACCACGCCTTGTCACTGCAGCAGCGCCAGCAGCAGGTAAAGCTGGATTGCCAGCTTAGTTCGCTCTGTACCGACGAAATGTTATTCCGGCGTATTTTGGATAATCTGATTAATAACGCTCAGGCCTATGGCGCTGAGGGCAGCCCGGTTTGGGTTAAACTTTACCGGCAGGATGAAAGCATAGTGCTGGAAGTTGCCAACAACGGATCACCGATCCCGGTGGCATTACGGGAAAAATTATTTGAACCTTTTCAGCGTGGTACTACCCCACGTTTTGATGCAGTACAAGGCTCAGGGTTAGGTTTGTCGATTGTGGCTGACTGCGCCCGTTTACTTGGCGGTCACGCAGACATCGTCGACGTCGTCTATGCCGATGTCTGTATCCGTGTGCGCTTGCCGCTATCAGGAGAAAAACCGGTATGAAGCAATCTTTAGTTCTCGTGTCGCTGGCGCTGTTAACCGCCTGCCAGCTAACTGCGCCCCCGCTGCCGCCACCATCAGAGCCGCCGGTTGAAATTGTGCCGGAGCAACCACCGGCATTAGAGCTGACTGAGCCGGAGCCGGAGGATATTCTGGCATTTAATGACGAGCCGGCAACGCTAAAAGCCTGGCTCGATTATAAGCAGCGTATTTTGCTTGAACCGGAAGCCGAGCGCTTGCGGTTAGCCAGTCTGGAAACACAGGATGAGGTGAGTCAGTTTCAGTTAGCTTTACTGAATTTGCATCCGGATATGCCTTATGTCAGCCGGTTTCGGGTGCAAACCCAGTTAACTGAAGTGCTATTAAGTTTGCCGCCACGGCTGGCCGCTTTGTTTAGCTGGGAGCTGACCTTCAATCAAAAATTGTTAGAGGCAGAGTCCGCAGTAACGGCTGTCACCCGGCTCAATGCCCAGCAACAAGACCAGCTGGAACGGCTACAAAAAACCAACCGTGAACTGCAAAAGAAAATTGATGCCCTGACCCAAATTGAAGCTGAACTCAATCAGCAACCGGTAGAAAACAATAACGGAGGCAATAATGGCCCGGGATAACCCACGTTTATTGTTAGTCGATGATGATCCGAGCTTACTGCGGCTGTTGACGCTGCGGCTGGAAGGAGAAGGTTATCAGGTGATTAATGCCGACAGCGCTGAAACGGCATTAGCCTTGTTGGCGAAACAAAGCGTGGATGTGGTGCTGAGCGACCTGCGGATGCCGGGGTTAGACGGTATGAGTCTGTTTGATGAAATCGCTAAGCGTTATAAAGGCTTACCGGTGATCCTGATGACTGCTCATGGTTCAATCCCGGAAGCTGTGGCGGCGACCCAGCGTGGTGTGTTTGGCTTTTTAACTAAGCCGCTTAACCCGGCTGAATTACGTGAAGTATTACAGCGGGCGCTGAATCAATCTTTACCGGAGCAGGAACAATGGCGCGAGGCCATTATTACCCGTAGCCCGCTGATGCAAAATGTGCTGGAGCAAGCGTACCGGGTAGCGCAGCGCGATGTGAGTGTGCTGATTACCGGTGCCAGTGGTACCGGTAAAGAACTGTTAGCTAAAGCGATTCATAATGCCAGTCCGCGGGCGACCAAGCCCTTTGTGGCGATTAACTGTGGTGCCTTGCCGGAGCATTTGCTGGAATCCGAACTTTTTGGTCATAGTAAAGGCGCCTTTACCGGCGCGGTGACTGAACACGCCGGTTTATTTCGCGAGGCTGACGGTGGCACGCTGTTTTTAGATGAAATTGGCGATATGCCGGTGGCCTTGCAGGTGAAATTATTACGGGCCTTGCAGGAACGGCAGATCCGGCCGGTGGGTAGTGCTAAGACGATGCCGATTAATGTGCGGGTATTGTCTGCCACGCACCGTGATTTGCAGCAGGCAATGGCCGATGGCAGTTTCCGCGAGGATTTATACTACCGCTTAAATGTCGTCAATTTGCAGTTGCCGACGCTGGAACAGCGGGCTGAAGATATTCCGCTGTTAGCCCGTCATGTGCTGCAGCAAAGTGCCGAGCGGCATCACGTTAAGGTAACCCGCTTTTCCGATGATGCGCTACAGCTGCTAGCGACTGCAAAGTGGCCGGGTAATGTGCGGCAGCTGGTCAACGTGGTCGAGCAGTGTGTGGCCTTAACGCAAAGCCCGGTGATTTCGGCGTTATTGGTCGAGCAGGCACTATCGCAAAATAGCAGCTATTGGCCAACATTAACCGAAGCCCGTGACCAGTTTGAGCGTCAGTATCTGATCCGGGTGCTGCAGATGACGGAAGGCAATGTTACCCGGGCCGCCGAACTGGCTGGTCGCAATCGTACCGACTTTTATAAGTTGCTGAAGAAACATGAACTCAGTGCCCAGCAAGTCGCCGAACAGGGTGATGAACTGGAATAGGACACTGTGCAGGATAAAAAATATGCATAAACCCACCCCGCCAGACGCCTGGCTGGCTGAAGAAGCCGAAAACCCGGAGCTGGTCCGGGCGAAAATTATCAGTGAAACGGCCCGCATCAGCTGGCTGGAATTGCAAAAGTTTTATGCTGCCGGCAGTGTGATTAGCGTTGCCGCTGAGCTGGATCTGATTAGTGTCGCCTTTGCCTTTAGCCGTGATGATAAACAGCAGGTTGCCCGGTGGCTGCAAAGCGGCCAGGTTGAGCGCGCCAGCGAGCAACAAGCGCAGCAATGGTATCAGCAACAGGCAGAGTTATGGGCGGTAGTGATTTCACCCTGGGTGCTGGTACAGGATAAGCCGTTACCGCAACAGTTAAACTAAGCGCCCACTGCGCCGGAGCACGTTATGAGTCTGGATTATAAAACCGTTGCCTGTTCTCACATTACGCTGTCGCAGCTGATGTTGCCATCGCACTCCAACTTTAGTGGCAAGATCCACGGTGGTTACCTGCTATCGCTGATGGACCAGATTGCCTTTGCCTGTGGCTCCAAATTTAGTGGTAAGTATTGTGTGACAGCATCGGTAGATCGGGTGGATTTTCTAAGCCCGATTGAAGTTGGCGAATTAGTTACTCTAAATGCGTCGGTAAATTTTGTCGGCACCAGTTCGATGGTGGTCGGGATCCGGGTTGACGCGCAAAATATTCAGACGGGTCAAATCAAGCATTGTAATTCGTCGTACTTTACGATGATTGCCAAAGATGCCGAAACCGGTAAACCCGTAGCCGTACCACGTTTGATTTTGCGCAGCAAAGAAGAAGTAATGCGCTACTTAAAAGCGGCGGAGCGTATAGAATTGCGCAAGCAAAAACCCGCTTCAGCTGAGCCGTTCGCCGGTTGTCTGGAGCAGGCAGTGTGTGAAATCCGCCAGCATTTTGATGCCAAAGTCGAGCTGGTGATTTAGCGCGCATAAAAAAGGGCGACACCCTGGTCGCCCTGTGATGATAGGCTTAATAGCCTGCAGCCTGGCCGTCTTTACGCGATTCCGAGGCACCAATCCAAACACCATTAATATGGTCTTTCATAATCGCCTGATAGCCACCATAACCACCCAGGCCATAACGTACGTCGTGACCACGTTTTTGCAGCTCGCGCACGGTTTCAAACGGAATAGCACGCTCCACTTCAATATAGCCACCGTTTTTCAGATAGGCATCCTGGCCGTCCGTAGGTTCAGTACTGCCCAGATGCTGCCAACGGGCGGCATCACCGGCTTCCTGCAGATTCATGCCAAAGTCGACCATGTTGACCAGAATTTGCACATGACCTTGTGGCTGCATGGCACCGCCCATCACGCCGTAGCTGATCAATGGTTTGTCATCTTTGGTAACAAAGGCCGGAATAATCGTATTAAAAGCACGTTTGCCCGGCTCGTAAACGTTGGCATGGTTTTTATCCATTGAAAACAACTGGCCCCGATCCTGGAACACAAAGCCTAAGCCCGGCACTACTACGCCAGAGCCCATACCACGGTAATTACTCTGGATCAGCGACACCATATTGCCGTCTTTATCGGCCGTTGTCATATAGATGGTATCGCCCTCATACAGGTGCGGATTACCGGCATCAACCCGTTGCGCAGCGCGTTGACCAATCAGTTTGGCGCGTTCGCGGCCGTATTCCTCAGAAATCAGCTTGCTGATTGGTGTTTTGTAAAAGTCCATATCGGCATAAAACTTGGCGCGATCTTCAAACGCCAGTTTTTTTGCTTCTACCATCAAGTGGATGCTTTCCGGAGTATTGTAGCCCAGCGCGGCTAAATCAAAGTTTTTCAGAATTTGCAGCATCTGCAGCGCGGCAATGCCCTGGCCGTTCGGTGGTAACTCCCACAGCGTATAGCCTTTGTAATCCACACCTACCGGTTCAACCCAGTCTGAGCGATGATTGGCAAAATCTGCAAAGCGCAGATAGCCACCATTTTCCGTCATAAACTTATCAATTTTGCGGGTGATTTCGCCGCGGTAGAAAGCATCGCGCCCCTCTTTCGCTACCGTACGTAGGGTGTAAGCTAAGCCCGGGTTTTTAAAGATCTGCCCCTTGGCCGGCGCCTTGCCATTGATGGTAAAAGTGCCTTTAAAATCTCCCGGCTGCGGGCTTAAAATTGGCACACTGCGGTCCCAATAATAGGCAATTAACTCAGTGACCGGGAAGCCTTTCTCAGCGTAATCGATGGTCGGCTGCAATAGCTGTGGCATTGGCAACTTGCCGAACTTTTTGTGCATTTCAAACCAGCCGTCGATAGTGCCCGGCACACTGATTGGCAGCATGCCGTGTGGTGGTAAATCAGTACGGCCCAGTTTCTCCAGTTCCGCCTTTAAGGTGTCGTAACTTAATCCCAGCGGGGAACGACCTGAGGCATTCAGTCCATAGAGCTTGCCGCTTTTGGCATCCCAAATCATGGCATACAGATCACCACCAATGCCGTTACCGGTTGGTTCCATTAAGCCCAGCGCAGCATTGGCGGCGATAGCGGCATCGATGGCGTTGCCGCCTTGTTTCATCACATCCAGCGCAATCTGTGTTGCCAGCGGGTGACTGGTGGCCGCCATGGCTTCAGTGGCTATGACCTCGGAACGGCTGGCAAAATCTTTTCCGGTAATTCGGTCGAAAGCCTGCACTAACGGTGACGAGATCACCGTTAGTGCCAGCAGCAGCGTTATCAATTTTTTCTGCATATAAAAGTGTCCCCTGTTATTTTGGCTAAGCTTTTTTGAGTAACTTAAGCAGTTATTAATACGCATGCCAGCCGCTTTCGCTCAGTCGTTAGTTTTCGGCGGTAGGCTGATGTGCGCTAAGTTGCGCCCGTTCCGCTTCTGTTAACGGGCTGGCCTGTTGCTGTTGATAATCGAATTTGACCATTGCCGCAGTACCAGACACGGTTTTTTGGCCGTGTTGCCAGGCTTCCTGATAAACCTTAAAGGAGCGGTTACCGATTTCACTGATCCAGGTACGGATTTCGACCGGCTCGCCGTAGTGGGTTTGGGCATGGTAATTCAGTTGAATTCCGGCAATAATCAGAGCCCATTTTTTGACATCCAAGTCCGGAGTAAAAATCCGGAAAACCGGTTGGCGGGCGCTTTCAAACCAGACCGCAAACACCGTATTGTTAATATGCCCTAAGGCATCAGTATCAGAAAAACGGGGCTGGATAACCTCGGTAAACATCAGTAGGACCCTTACATGACCAATTTTATTGAAGTTTATGATAATGCGTTAAGCCCGGCACTTTGCCAACAGCTGATTAGCGCTTTTGAGCAAAGCCCATACACTCAGGCTGGCCGTACCGGGGCTGGTGTGGATACCAGCAAAAAAATCAGTACCGATCTTTATTTAAACGAACACCCGGAATATGCCACTTTGTTGCAGCAAATTCTTCAGGTGACCACGCACTATGCTCATCAGTATTTTAAGAAGTACCACTTTGCACTGATTGCGCCAGTGGGCATTACCACCAGCGACCCGGTCAGTGGTCAACCCTTGCCGGTTACCCATGATAATTTTGGTCAGTTTAGCGAGCAGCAAACTTTTGATTTTATGCGTACTTTATACCGGCTAGGGCCGATTCAGGCACAAAAATATGCCGCCGGTAAGGGTAACTATAACTACTGGCATTGCGAGGTGTATCCGCAATTACCGGACAACGAGCCGCTGCACCGTAGCTTACTGTTTATGTTTTATCTGAATGATGTGACTGAGGGCGGGCAGACCGATTTTTACTATCAGCAGCAGAGCATCCAGCCCAAAGCCGGCCGTATGGTGATAGCCCCGGCGTATTTTACCCATACTCACCGTGGTGCTGTGCCGGTATCCAATGATAAGTACATCTTGACCAGCTGGATTTTACTCCAGCGCGCTGAAACCCTGTATGGCGCACCGGTAAAATAATAGTGACAGTAACACAACCATAAAGCCAAATGATAATTATTGCTGTTTAAGTTTGAAGTTGCTAAGATGCGCGGCAATTTCATACATCATGATTATCCAGGTGAGGTTTTATGTTGTCGACTAAACGTCAGCCCGTGGCATTGGCCGTGGCATTGTCCTTAGGTGCAGTCAGTCTGGCTGCGGTAGCAGAAGAAGCGGCTACTGAAAGCAGCGCCAGCAAGGTGATGCCATCAATTGAAGTAATCCGGGTCAAGGGCCAGCAGCAGGTACATCGTTTTGAGGAGACCGGCTCAGTGATCCTGATTGACCGCACTCAAATTGAGCAAGTACAGCCGTTATCGACCGAAGATGTGCTGCGCCGCGTACCGGGCATCAATATCAAAGGCGAAGAAGAAACCTCAATCGTCGCTAACTTCGGCATCCGCGGCTTGTCGGCCGGAGAGTCTAAATCGTTGTTACTGGAAGATGGCGTACCGGTTGCGCCGGGCTTATTTATCGGTAACGACCGTTATTTTAATACCCGGATCCAGCGCGTCGAGTCGGTGGAAGTGTTAAAAGGCTCAGCCTCTTTACGCTATGGCCCGTCCACCATCGGTGGTGTGGTGAACTACATTACCAAAACGCCGGATGACGGTGTGCAGCTGTCGGCCCGTGCCGGTTCCTTTAATATGCGTGAAATGACGATCGAAGCCGGTGCCAAGAATCAAGCAGAAGATGCTTTTGCCGGCGTTGTTGCCACTAAAGCCAGCAGCGATGGCTTTATGGACAAAGGCTACGATATGTCTGATGTGATGGTCAAAGCCGGTTTAGCCATCAGCGATAAGCAGAAAGTCGGGGTGAAATTTTCCTATCATGAAAACGAAGCCAATATTTCCTACCGTGGTTTGTTACTGGCCGATTACCTGAATGGTGAGCGTTACAACCCGGCAGCGGATGACTGGTATCTGACCGACCGCACGGCTCTGGATCTGAACCATGAAGTTATCCTGGGGAACAATGCCAAACTGAATACCCTGCTGTACTGGAGTGATATTACCCGTGATTACTGGCGGTATGACGTCAATACTGCTGCGTCAAATGCCGCAGGGCGTTGGGTATATACCGACACTTTGACCGGCAATAACCGTGGCTTTGAGCGTCTGGGTATTGAGAGCCGGTTAAGCTTCGATCAGCAGCTATTTGGTTATGCGGCGGCCAGTGAAGTGGGCTTGCGCTTAATGGAAGAAGAATCTAACGATACTCGGATCCGTGCTACCCGTGCCGCTGATCGCTCTGGTAATAATGATCGCCATATTGTTGATTCTGCCACCAGCGTCGCCGGTTATGCCCAAAGCCGGATCCAACTGACCGATGAGTTAGCGGTAACGCCGGGTTTGCGGATTGAATCCTATGAGCAAAAGCGGGTGATCCTGACCGACAATAATAATTCAGCGAAGACGACCAATACCGAGCTATTGCCGGGTGTCGGCCTGACCTATGAGTTAACTGCTCAGGCACAGCTTTATGGTGGCGTTTATCGTGCCTTCTCACCGGCCTCAAATGGTGTGGCGCTGGATGGTTTAACCGATCAGCAGTTAGATGGTGAACGTTCAGTAAACTATGAGCTGGGGTTACGGGGTACAGCAGGCGCCGCTAACTATGAAGTCTCGGCGTTCTACATGAACTTTGCTAACCAGGTAGTTACCGGTAACAGCGATCCGAATCTGTCGCAATCTAACGCCGGTAAAACCGAACATACCGGTATGGAATTCTTGTTAGGTTATGAGCTGGGTGGCGGTTTCCGGGTTGACACTAACGCGACCTGGGTGCCGACCTCGGAGTTTAAGTCTGGTGTGAATGCCGGTAACCGGATTCCGTATGCGCCGAAAATACTGGCGAATCTGGCACTAAGTTACACCGGCGAAGCGCTGAGTGTGGCCCTGACGGCGCATCATCGTGGTGAACAATATGCCGACCCGACCAATATAGTTGATATTCCTGCCAATGCCGCCGGCGGTATCTGGGGTGGTTTGCTGCCAGCCTATACTGTGTACGACTTAATGGCGCAGTACAGTGTCTTTGACGGCTTTACGGTTTATGGCTCAGTAAAAAACCTGGCGGATAAGCAATATATCTCAGGCTTACGGCAGGGGATCTATGTCGGTCCTGAACGTTCTTTCGAAGCGGGCTTCCGTTATCGCTTCTGATAACCTCCAGTAGAATAAGAGCCTGTGCACTGTCACAGGCTTTTTTTTTCAAGCTCCGGATAGTGAGTCTGGGGCACGTTAATCGGCATTAATAGCGACTTTACCTAGCAACCTCCAAGCTGCTGAGCAGCGATGACAATGCGACTACGGTCCCGATCTTTCCTTGTTACAGACCAATTTCCCTAAATCAGAAATTTGTTTGATAATGATTATCATTTGCTATTGATGGTTTAAATGATAATGGTTATTATTTGCTTCGTGTCTGGCCAGCCACAGAAAAGTTCAATTCAGTATTTGGTTTATTACTGCGCCTTCAGGCTCAAACAAGGAATGCATCATGTTATCTCGTTTCTCCATGCTCAGCGCGGCCATTGCCGTGGCTGTTGGCACCTTACCGGCTGTAGCTGAAGTGTCCTCTCAGGCGGATTATGATTTGGAAGTGATCGTGGTTACCGCCTCGGGTTATGAGCAAAAACTGGTCGATGCACCCGCCAGCGTCAGCGTGGTCAGCCGGGACGATTTGCAAAACCGCCCTTATACCAGCCTGGCGGATGCACTTCGCGATATTGAAGGCATTGATGTCGGCGCCGGTCAGGATAAAAACGGCAATATCAGTATTACGATGCGCGGTTTACCGGCGGAATACACGCTAATTCTGATTGATGGCCGCCGCCAGAGCGATATTGGCAATATCGGCCCGAACAATTTCCGCAACAGCCAGTTTATGTATATGCCACCACTGGAAGCAATTGAACGGATTGAGGTGGTACGCGGCCCGATGTCGACCCTCTATGGCGCAGATGCCATCGGTGGGGTAGTAAATATCGTTACCCGTCGTGATTTAGAGCAAACTCATGGCAGTGTCACGCTAAGCAGCAATCTGCAGCAAGACAGCCAGTATGGTAACGATCATAAAGCCGACTTTTACCTGACCGGCCCGACGGGACTGGCAGCACTGACTTATGCCCTGCGCGGCAGTATTTATGATCGCGGCGAAAGTGACCCTACCTACAGTGAGAGCCGGCCTTTGCCGGATGGCAGTATCTGGGTGGATGAAGGCAGTTTTGGTGATAAGAAAATTGTGGCTGCCAAAATCTGGAATCTCGGCACCAGCCTGAACTATGCGCTGACCGAAAAACAGCGCCTGACCTTTGAATATGATGTTGCGAGACAACGTTATGATAATACCGAGGGCCAAACCGGCACCCTGGATAGTGTCGAAAGTTTATGGCGTGCTAGCAATGGCGGCATTGTGCAGCCGCGAGTCGGTTACACCCCTTACCAACGCGTACAACGGGAACAAGTTGTGCTGGCACATCAGGGCCGCTTCGATGCCGGTACCCTCAGCAGCAGCCTGACCTGGAGCAGCAGTGAAAATTTAGGTCGTTCTTTGCCGTTAACAGTGGACGAGCGGTTGGCGCTGCAACAAATTTGGGATACGGCGCGGCTGGCGCAAAATACTAACCGGCCGCAGTTAACGCCAGCATTACGCGAACAGTTACAGGCCGATTTTTTACCGCGGCCGCTACGCGAACTGGCGATCGATAACCTGATTGTTGACAGCAAATGGGATTCCTCGATTGGCAATCACTACTATGTGACCGGTTTCCAGTATCTGGACTCGGAGATGGAAGATGGGGTGTTTGGTATGTATGGCGATGGCTTTCGCGATGGCACTACACAGCGGCACCGACAATTGGCGGTATTTGCTGAAGATAGCTGGGAGTTGCACCCGAAGCTGACGCTGACGTTCGGTGGTCGGTACGATGACCATAATATCTTTAATGGCCAGTTTAGCCCGCGGGTATATTTTAATTTCCGGCCAGAAAGTGCCTGGACGTTAAAAGGTGGCGTGAGTACCGGTTACAAAACGCCGGAACCAAATCAACTATTTCCTGGCATTACCGGCTTTGGTGGTCAGGGCGTCAGCCCAATGGTAGGAACCCCGGATCTGCAACCAGAGACCAGTGTTAACTATGAGCTGGCCAGCTATTATCAAGGTGAGAAATTCAGCGGTAATATCACGCTGTTCCTGAATGATTTTAAAGATAAAATTATTACTCAGAATAACCTGCCAAACTGTGAACTGGTAACGCCAGGTATCCCTTGCGTTGATATTGGCCCAGGTTGGGCGGCGCTGGGATACAACCAATTCTCGCAAGCGGCCAATGTCGATAAATCGGTCACTCGTGGCGTAGAACTGGCGGGTAAATATCAGTTTACTGATAGTCTGAGCCTGAACGCTAATTACACCTACACCGATAGTGAAGTAAAAAGTGGTGTGAGTGCCGGTTTACCACTGGTCAATACCCCAAAAAATATGCTGAACGCCACCCTAAACTGGCAATTAGCCGAACCACTGAGTGTGCAGCTGATTGCTGAGGTGCGCAGCAAGCGTTTTCGCGGTGTAGCAGAAATCAGTGGCCCAAGTGGGCCGGAAACAGTAGAACAGTATTACCAATCCTATGAACTGTTGCATCTTGGGCTGCGTTACCGCTACTCAGAACAACTTAGTTTAAGCGCGCGCATTAACAACCTGTTAGATGATGACTTATCCAGCCGCAGCTGTGTACTGGCGGCAACGGAAGATACCTATAACTGTACCGCAGACTATAACACCACGCAGCAAGCCCGCAGCCTGTGGTTATCTGCCAGTTACCGTTTCTAGGATGATGGCATGAAAAAGCGGGCAGCGGCCTTAGGCCGCTTAATGCGGACACTGCACACCTACAGTGCGATGTGGGTATTGTTGTTACTGCTGTTTTTCTCTATTACCGGCATCACCCTGAATCATCCGGACTGGCAAAGCAAATGGGGAGCGCAACAGCAGTTGCAGCAGTTGCCGCTGCCTGAACCTTTGCAGCACTGGCCGCTGGCCACGCAGCAGCAGGAGTATGCAACAACGCTGGTTGACTGGCTGAAAAGTACTCAAGGCGTGGCTGGCATTAGCTGGCAAGCCCGGTTTGATAGTGATGAGCAAACCCTGGAGCTGAGCTTTAAACGACCAGCGGGCTTTGCCGTCGCCCTGGTGGATTTTGCTGCTGCAGAAATCGAGCTTGAGCAACAGTTTAACGGCTATCTGGCGTTAGCAAATGACCTGCACAAAGGCCGGGATAGCGGTGCCCTGTGGAAAGCTCTGATTGATATAACCGCCATTGCTTGCCTGTTGTTTGCGCTGACTGGTTTCTATCTGTTGCTGAAAATGCCATCGAAAAAGCAGTTAGGTAACGCCCTGGCTGTGCTTGGCGGCGTGATGGCGGTGCTGGCTTATCTGCTGGCCTTTCACTAACGCCGATCATTAACAAGGAGAACATTGTGAGAAAACCACTATTTACCCTGGCATTGCTGCTCGGTCTGGGAAGCCAGTCGCTGCAGGCGGCCGAGGCTGATATTGTGCTGACGATCCCTGAGGTGGCTTCGGCACAGTACTACCGGCCTTATGTCGCTGTCTGGGTGGAAGACGCGCAGCAGCAACCAGTAAAACTGATTGCCCTGTGGCGTAAGGAGCCTGACTGGCTAAAAGATATCCGCCGCTTCTGGCGCAAAATTGGCCGTAGTGATACTGCGCTGGTTGATGCGATGACCGGTGCCACCCGCACCCCAGGTCAGTACCGGTTAAGCTGGGACGGCACCGATGATCAGGGGCAGGTGCTGGCCCCAGGTGCTTATACGCTCTATGTCGAAGCCTCGCGGGAGCAGGGGGGCGGAGCCTGCAAAAAATTGATTTTCAGTTAAATGGTCAACCACAACAACTGAATGCGGCGGCGGCTGAAGAGCTGGGACCGTTGACGCTGACGCTTAAATAAATGACTAAACAGAAGAAGGATATACCGATGAAGAAATTACTGACTGCTGCCATGCTGGCGCTTTTTAGCCAGGCGAGTCTGGCCCATACCCTGTGGGTGATGCCAAGTCATTTTGTGTTATCCGGCGAAGACACCTGGATTTCGGTGGATCTGTCTGCCGCCAATATGACCTTTGTCGCCGATAAAGGGGTGTCGCCGGACAATCTGAGCCTGGTGTTTCCTGACGGCAGCCGGCATAAGTTTAGTCAGAGTTACCAGGGCAAACGCAAATCCCAGGCCGACCATCAGCTGGTACAGGAAGGCACTTACCTGATTGAAAATGGTGGCCCGGCGCGCTACTTCACCATGTTTGAGGTGAACGGCGAGCGTAAGCGCATTATGGCAGATAAGCGGGCGGCGGCTAAAGAGCTACCGGCTGGCGCGACTAAGGTGACGACCAGCCGGGGGCAGAGTAAAGCCCTGGCAGTGGTGACCGTAAAGGCACCTAATCGCACTGCGCTGGACCCGAAAGGGGATGGCTTTGAACTGAACTTTATTACCCATCCGGCGGATTATGTGGCAGAGGATAAGATTGAATGGCAACTGCTAATGGACGGTAAACCCGCTGCCGGTGTTAAGGTCGAGCTTTCTCAGCAGGATGAGTTGTACCGTAATGCGGCCGGGCGTCAGACGCTGGAAACGGATAACGCGGGTAAACTGGCTTTTATCCCGGCGCAGGCAGGTCGTTACCTGATCGAGGCCAGCTATCAATCAGCAGAAAAAACTGAACTGGCAGATCAGATCCGGGCGACACTGACCCTGACTTTTGAAGTCGGCTTACCTTAACTGGGAGCTTACCTTTACAGGAGACTTATCTTTAAAGGCGATTGAGTAGACGGCTGCCTGAGCAGGCTGCCGTCGTCGCACTTTATGCTGTTGCAGTCTGCTGAAAGTACTTAATCATCTGTAAATGCGGAATATCGTCTTCCAGGTAGGGTTCACTCGCTGCTTTAAAGCCTAATTCTTCGTAAAAACGTTGCAGATAACACTGCGCGGAAATATGAATATCAGTGGCTGGCCATAATTGGCTGGTCTCAGCCAGCGTCCGTTCCACCAGAACCTTACCCAGGCCAAGGCGGCGGGCAGTTTGCGACACACAAACCCGTCCGATCCCCGGAAAACCGGCAAAGCTGACGCCGGGAGCCAGCACCCGTGCATAGGCGATCACTTTATCGCCTTTTTTCAGTAGTACATGGCGGGTTTGCGGATCCAGGTCTTTATCATCCAGCTCCGGATAAGGGCAGTTTTGCTCGACCACAAATACATCGACCCGTAACTGTAATAATGAATACAGGGTATGGGTATCTAATTCAGCAAAAGTCAGCACTTGCCATTGCATAATCTGCTCCGTTGTTTTGACAGCCACTATAGCAGAGGCTGCAGATAGCGGCTAGATTGTTGGTGGTTGTCATATAACTGCCATGCAAAACCGTTACTGTCAGGCTATTTAGTTTATGGAGTTATCTGATGTCTGCCCAACAGCCGCGCCAGCCACAAATTGATAATAGCGGTGATGAGCCTGTCGCCAATTTTTCTGCTAACCCGTGTTTTGCCGCAGTATTACAGCAACGTCTGCAGCGCCGTACCTTCTTAAAAGGCTCGCTGGCGCTGGCGATTTCCGGGGTATTGGGTAGCCAGCTGTCGGGTTGTCGCTTAACCAGTGAGCTGACACCAACTGCCGCCGGCCCCATTCGCCCCGGTTTTCTGGCTGTGGCCGGCAACCGGCTGGATCAGGTCACTGTACCTGCGGGCTACCGGGTGCAACCTTTTTTAGCCTGGGGCACACCGATTTGTGGCGACTACCCGGCTTATAAAGCCGACGCCAGCAATACTGCGGCAGAACAGGCGCAGCAGATGGGGATGCACCATGACGGCATGCATTTTTTCCCGATTGACCTGCCGCAGGGTGGCAATAGCTCCAGCGAAGGTTTATTGGTAATGAACCATGAATATGTTGAACCGGACCTGTTGCATCCGGCTGGCCCGGTGTTTCCCAGGACCGCTGAACAGGTGGCCAAAGAGCAGGCCGCACATGGCGTGTCAGTTGTGCATATTATCCGTCAGGAGGATGGGCAATGGATGCAAGTCGCAGGCAGCCGTTATAACCGGCGTATTACAGTACAAACTCCGGCACAACTGGCTGGGCCGGTGCGTGGACATGCGAAAGTTCGCAGTCGTTATAGCCCGGACGGTACCGCCTGTCGCGGCACCTTGAATAACTGCTCGCACGGTGTGACTCCCTGGGGCACTTACCTGACATGTGAAGAAAATTGGGCCGGTTATTTTGTAAATCATGATGCAGCGCTGCCGCGAGAGCAGGCTCGCTATAGTGTGCCGCGTCAACAAAGCGGCTACCATTGGGAAACCGCGCAGCCGGCTTCTGAGCAAAGCGTGCGCTTTAATGCCAGTCAAACCGCTGCTTCCGCCACACAGGATTACCGGCATGAACCGAATACTTTTGGCTGGATTGTCGAAATCGATCCTTTTAATCCGCAGTCAGTACCGGTAAAGCGCACGGCGCTTGGTCGTTTCGCGCACGAAGGGCTAATCTTCGCCAAAGCGGTGCCGGGTCAGCCATTGGTGGCGTATTCCGGTGATGATTCGCGTTTTGAATATATTTATAAATTTGTCTCGGCAGCGCCCTATGATCCGGCAACTGCCAGTGGCGCCTTGCTGGATAACGGCACCCTATACGCGGCCCGTTTTAACGAGGATGGCAGTGGCGAATGGTTAGCACTGGATTTAACGGATCCGGTTTTCCGCGCCAAAGTTGCTGCTGCCGGTGTTCGCTTCGATTCACAGGCCGATGTATTGCTGAATACCCGCTTAGCTGCCGATATTGCCGGGGCCACTAAGATGGACCGTCCGGAGTGGGGCGCAGTGCATCCACAAAGCGGCGAAGTGTATTTTACCCTGACCAACAACAGCCGGCGGCAAGCAGCAGAAACGGATGCCGCCAATCCGCGGCCGGAAAACCTGTTTGGACATATTATCCGCTGGCGTGAACAGCCACAGGCACAAAAATTTGAGTGGGATATTTTTTTACTCGCCGGTCCAACCGGAACCGCGACACCCGGCACGGCGTTACAGCTGACGGCAGATAATGCTCTGGCGTGCCCGGACGGGCTCTGGTTTGACCCTCAGGGGTTACTCTGGATCCAAACTGATATGAGTGGCAGTCTGCAAAGTGAGGGACCTTTTGGTAACAACCAGATGCTGGCTGCCGATACAGCAGGGCGGGAACTTAAGCGCTTTTTGGTGGGACCGGTTGAGTGTGAGGTTACCGGCGTTGTCACTACACCAGATGGTAAAACCATGTTTGTGAATATTCAGCACCCTGGTGATCGTTCGACACCAACCGCCTTTACCAGTCACTGGCCCGATGGTGGCAATAGCCGGCCGCGTTCGGCGACCGTGGTCATTACCAAAGAAGATGGTGGTGTGATCGGCAGTTAGAGCAGTAAAGCGGTGCCGGCTACGGTAAGGAGTGCGCCTAACCAGGCGCCCCAGGCGGGCCGGCGCCGGTATACCAGCCAGAGCATCGGTAAAATTAATACCGGACTGACCGATGAAAACAGCGCCACCAGGCCGGCATCGCCAGTTTTCAACGCCTGCAAAATCAGCGTCATACCCAGTACCATCGACAAGCTGGCATTAACGGCCACCAGCCAGAATACGCGCCAGGTCAGCGGTAAATAACTGCGTGCCACTTTCAGGCCCAGTAACAGTACCAGTAAGTGCAATACAAAACCGGTGCTCATCCTGACTGCTGAACCGGCAATGGCATCCAAACCCTCGCTCATCAGTGGTTTTAGCATCAGGGTAGACACGGCCTGACAGAGTGCCGACAACAGCGCCAGTGCCACCCCGCTTTTCATTGCCGCGGGTGACGCCTCCCACTGATGTTGCTCTTCGCGTCTTTTACCAAAGGCAATAGCGATCATCACGCCGCCAACTAACAGCCCACTGCCAACCAGCGTCATACCCCACAGCGTTTCACCGAGAAACAGATAAGCCAATAGCACCGAAAACAAGGCATGGGTAGCGAACAGCACACCAGCGCGGCGTGGCCCTAAGCGGTTCATCGCGGCAAAGAGCGCAGTATCACCGATAAAGATGCCAATTGCACCTGACAGGATGAGTAACAATACCTGGGGCAGTTGCAGACTTTGCCAACTGCCGGTGGCGAAGCTCAGCAGCCACAGCAGCGACATGGCAATCAGCATTCGGTAGCGGGTAAAGGCAAAGGCACCCAGATGCGTTGCCGCCTGCGCCGACAATAAACTGCCAAAGGCCCAGCAGGCAGCTGCCAATAGCGCCAGATATTCGTATGACAAAGGGGCCACTCACTTAGCCGAAGAGGCCCTTATTATACCGCCAGCCTGAAGTTTGGCGTGCGGGCTTTAAGAACATTTTATGCTAATAAATACCGGATGATAAGTAACGGTCACCGCGATCACAGATAATCGCTACAATCACCGCATTATCCAGCTGCTCTGCCAATTTGATCGCCGCATAAACAGCGCCACCGGAACTGACACCGGCACAGATGCCTTCTTCCCGGGCCAGCCGGCGCATCATCTCTTCGGCATCTTTTTGGTAGATATCGATTACTTGATCGACGCGCTCAGGCTCAAAAAAGCCCGGCAGGTATTCTTTGGGCCAGCGGCGGATCCCGGGGATGCTGGCGCCATCAGCCGGTTGCAAGCCAATAATCTGAATTGCCGGATTTTGCTGCTTTAAATAGCGGGAGGTGCCCATAATGGTGCCGGTAGTGCCCATGCTGGAAACGAAATGCGTAATGCTGCCATGCGTTTGTTGCCATAACTCCGGGCCGGTACTGACATAATGTGCCGCCGGATTATCGGTATTATTAAACTGGTCCAGTACGATGCCCTTACCTTCAGCCTGCATTTGCAGCGCTAAATCACGCGCGCCTTCCATACCCTGCTCTTTAGTCACCAGAATCAGTTCGGCACCATAAGCACGCATCGAGGCTTTGCGCTCTTCGGTGGCATTCGCCGGCATAATCAGCGTCATCGGGTAACCTTTAATGGCGGCAGCCATTGCCAGTGCGATGCCGGTATTGCCGCTGGTGGCTTCGATAATCCGATCGCCTGGCTTGATGGTACCGCGCAATTCGGCCTGTACAATCATATTCAGCGCTGGCCGATCTTTGACGGAACCGGCCGGATTATTACCTTCCAGTTTGCACAAAACCGTGCTATTAGTATGGTTCGCTAGGCGTTGTAAACGCACCAGCGGCGTATTGCCCACATAGGCTTCAATAGTCGGGAAATTCATACGCAGTTCCTGTTTCAGGCGCCGCTGAGGCGACGCAGATTATCGCAAATAATAGCGCAGGCAATACCAACATTCAGTGATTCAGCCTGGCCAAAGGCCGGAATGGTGATCTTCCGGCTGACATGTCGGCCTACTGCATCGCTGATACCATTGGCTTCATTACCCAGTACGATATAGCCACCACTTTGCGGCAACCCGAGCTGATGCACCGATTCACCGCCAAGATAAGCACCATAAACCGGCCGATCAGCAACTTTTAACAAGGGTAACAGCGGCTGATAATGCAACTGTACCCGTAAAAATGAGCCTTTGGCCGCGGCAATCACTTTCGGATTAAAGGCATCAGCTGTGTCCTCAGAGCAGAGGATGTGCCGGATGCCGTACCAGTCTGCAATTCGGATAATGGTACCCAGGTTACCCGGATCGTTAATACTATCCAGTACCAGTACCCAGTCGGTTGGCGCCGGTGGGGTAAAGTGCCACTGCGGGATCTTGACTACCGCCAGTGCCGCATCGTTGCTGCTAAAACTGCCAACCTTCTCCAATTCAGCGGCACTGCAGTTTTGCAGCAAGGTGGCACGCTGACACAGCGCGGTATGTTGGTTCAAAAAGCTGTCGGTGGCAAATAAAGCGACCACCGGCCAGTCGGATTGCAGCAGTTCCAGCACTGCCTTTTCGCCTTCAACAAAGAATAACTGTTCGGCTTTGCGATGCTTCTTCAGATGCAGCGACTTAATTAGCTTGGCCCATTTATTACTGATCATCTCTACTCATCAGGTGTTGCGGCTAAGGTATAGCGGTATTTTAACCAGACTTTGCCGTGCTGTCTGACTTTATCGGCTTATTTCCGCGTTTTGCCCTTGAACTTAGCGCACATTGATACCAGTTAATCATTAAGACGTCGAAACCTATAGCCAAAATTGGCGTCTTATTCTGCAGTCCTTATTGCAACAGGAGTAACCTATGCAAGTACAAATCAACAGTGACCGCAATATCCAGGCTGACGAGCGGCTGGCTGAGTTCGTCCGCGATACCCTCAATCATAAGCTACAGCGTTTTGCCGATCATCTGACCCGTATTGAGGTGCATCTAAGTGACGAAAACGGTAAAACTAAGCAGGACGGCCATGATAAACGCTGCTTACTGGAAGCCCGGCCACAAGGGCTGGAGCCAGTGGCCGTGACAGAGCTGGCGCCAACTGTAGGGCAGGCAATCAGCGGTGCCGCTGATAAGTTACAGCGTAAGCTCGGCACGGTGATAGGTAAATTACGCGATAAGCAACATCACGGCCAACGACCAGACTTTGTGACAGAAGAAGATGACGTAAATTAATCGTAGTTCAGGCCCGCCGACTGGCGGGCCTTTAGTTTTGCGCTTGCTAACGGCTAAAGCGTAGTTTGCCGTGGATCCAGGTTTGTTCGGTAGTGGTTTGCCACAGCTGCTCCGGTGGAATAGCGAAGATATCGCGGTCAACCAGAATAAAGTCGGCCCAGCTACCGGGCGCCAAGGTACCCATGCTTTGCTCCTGGAAAGCGCCATAAGCGGCATCGACAGTAAAGGAACGCAGCGCTTCAATCAGTGTCAGACGTTGTTCTGGCAACCAGCCACCAACCGGCTGATTTTGCTGATCTTGCCGGGTGACTGAGGCGTGTAGACCATGAAACGGATTTGCCAGCTCTACCGGAAAATCTGAACCCCCGACAATAATACTGCCCTGATCAACAAAGGTGCGCCAGGCATAGGCACCACGTAAGCGGGATACGCCAAGCCGGTCGCCGGCCATATTCATATCTGACGTAGCATGTACCGCCTGCATGGCCGGTAACACCTGCAGGGTTTTAAAGCGCGGAATATCCTGCGGTGAGACAATTTGTGCATGCTCGATGCGGTGGCGGCCGGCGGCGCGCTGCTCGGCTGAGGCTAGCAATTCAAAGCGATCCAATACCAAACGATTAGCCCGATCGCCAATGGCGTGCACGTTAGCCTGATAGCCGGCGTTAATAGTCAGCCGCATAATCTCGGTCAGGGCATCGGGTTCGGTAACTAAAAGGCCACGTTGGCCGGACTGATCGCTATAATCCGCTAACAATGCCGCACCACGACTGCCCAGAGCGCCATCGCCATAGATTTTGACCGAACGGATATCCAGCCAGTCGCTCGGATCATCGACGATACCTTTACTGAACCACTGTTCCAGCGCCGGATCTTTAGCTGACAGCATCGGATAAACGCGTACGCCAAGCGCTTGTTCTTGCTGTAACTGCTGATACAGGCTGACTAATTCGGTGCTAACGCCAGCATCATGTACGGCGGTAATACCCAGTGCCTGCAAATGGCTAAACGCCGATTGCAGCGCCGCTCGTTTGTCGGCTGTACTGGGCGCCGGGATTTTTTGCTGCACCAGATACATCGCATTATCAATTAACACCCCGGTTGGTTCGCCGCGTTCATCGCGAATAATTTCACCACCTGGTGGATCGATGGTGTCTTTAGTAATGCCTGCCAATGCCAGGGCTTTACTATTGACCCAGGCCGCGTGCGCGTCAATTCGTACCAGATACACAGGCTTATCTGGCAGCACTTCATCTAAGGTTTTCTTCGCCGGGAAAGCTTTGCTATCCCATAATACCTGGTTCCAACCCCGGCCAATGACCCATTGTTGCTCCGGGTTAGCGCGGGCAAAGGCGGCGACCTGTGCCGCTGAGGTCGCTTCGCTGGTAAGCCCGCGCAGATCCGCTTGTTTCAGATATTCACCCAAACCCAGTAAATGACCATGGCCGTCAATTAAGCCAGGTAACAGGGTTTGACCTTTGCCATCCAAAACTTTTGCCTGTGGATAAGTCGCAGCAACACTGCTGTCACCACGGGCCAGTACCTGACCGGTTTCATCATCAAACACCAGGGTTTGGAAATTTACCAGCTGCCGCTGCTGATCAAAGCCATAACCCTGAACATTTTTCAGTACCACCGGCGCCGCGCCGGCGGCAAAACTGGTTAAACTGGCAAGCAATAACAAAGGTTTAAGTTGCATACGGGATCCTGTTGTTGATTTTTTTCTGACTATAGCAACAAAGGCCGATCGATACACTTTAGATGCGACAAAAAGGATTGGGTGACGCTGTAAAAAAATCTGTAAGCTAATGCTGAAATTTTTTGTTTGAATTTTAGCCGCTTTCTGGTAAAAGTTTCGCATCTGGCACAAAGTGCCTTGTTAAGCCAGCCGCAGAATATCAAGCTGGTGGATGCAAAGCGTTATTGCATCGCATAGAATGAACTTATTAATGTTAAGGGTATCTTATTGCGGCCAAGGCCGGCCAAGCGGTGCTGTTGCCCTTATCAACTTATAACACTATAAATAACCAAGATTTAATTAATGCCAATTCGCCATATCCGACAATTACGGGACCGCGTGCCCACCATGCATCAGCGGCTGATGTTGCTGTGTTTACTCAGCATCAGCGTGTTGATGGTCTGGCCACAGCAAAAACAACAGCAAAATCTGGGCGTAGTACCACTGGTGCTTGGCTTGGGGTTGCAGCATGGCCCGGCGCAATTACAGCAATTCCCGGTAACTGAAATAACCGAATGGTTGTACAGCAAAACCCAAACCACCCCACCTGAAGATCCTTATGTAAAAGTGTATAACATCGAATCGGGCGATAGTCTGAGCCGGATTTTTGCGCGCTATGGTTTAAATTATCAAACCGTGCAACAGGTGATGGCGGCCGATGAGTCCTTGCTGGCATTGGACGTATTGCGTCCGGGTAATCGCCTGACATTACAACTGGATGACGATGGGCAGTTACAGAGCATGGAGCTCTATGTCCATGCGGGTAAGAAGGTATTGTATAAGCGCGAAGCGCCAGATGAGTTTAGTTATCAGGAACTACTGGACGAAGGTATCTGGCAGAATACCATTCTGGTGGGTGAGGTTTTCGGCAGTTTCTATGCTTCAGCACAGCGAGCCGGGCTGAATGATGCTGATATTTACAATATTAATCAGCTATTTAAAGATCGGATTAATTTCGCCCGCGATATTCAGGCTGGTGCACAATTTCAGGTGCTGCGTAGCGAAAACTATGTCGGAGAAGAAAGTACCGGCCAAAGCCGCATCGAGGGGATCCGGATATTAAACCGGCGGCAGACGCTCAGTGCTTTTATGCATGATGACGGCCAATATTATGATGCTAACGGCGATAGCCTGGAACGCGCGTTTTCCCGTTATCCATTGAATAATCAGGTACGGGTTAGTTCGCACTTCAATCCGCGGCGCCTGCACCCAATTACCAAGCGGGTATCACCGCATAACGGCACTGACTTCCCATTGCCGGTTGGCACCCCGGTTGTGGCACCGGCTGATGGTGTGGTAACGCGGATTGAAAACCACCCCTTTGCTGGTAAGTATATTGAAATTCAACACTTTGGTAATTACAAAACCCGTTACCTGCATTTAAGCCGCTTTATGGTGCAGCGCGGTCAGCGTGTAACCCGGGGTCAGCGTATTGCTCTATCCGGTAATACCGGGCGCTCTACCGGGCCGCACCTGCATTACGAACTGCACGTGAATAACCGCCCGGTAAACCCGATGTCAGCGCATATTCCATTAGCGCGACCGGTTCCGGCAGAGTCCAAGGCAGCGTTCGCGGCACGGGTTAAGCAACTCACGGCACAGATGGAACAGCAAACCCTGCTAGCTAAACAGCAAAGCAGCGAACAGGAAGTGGCAGATTAGGCCTGCAATCTGTAGCCGGCTGTAAACTGTGAGGCCAGCCTTTGCTCTCACAAGCAGGGTAATAAAAAAGCCCCCGCAGTTGCGGGGGCTGTTGTTTCAGATCAGTCTGGATAGCGCTTAATACTTCGCCGGCTGACCTGCTGCTGGCAGTGACTGCAGAATAAACTCCCGCAAATCATCATTCGATTTCTTTAAATCCTCATAGCGTAAATACATCATATGACCGCTGCGGTAGCCTTTAAAACTCAGGCGGTCTTTCATTTTACCGCTCGGATCCAGCTGCCACATATTGTATTTGGCGTCGAAGTAGTTGGTGGCACCATCGTAATAGCCGGCCTGGGTTAATACCCGCAGATAGGGGTTTTGTGCCATCGCCAGTCGTAAATTCTCACCGGTATTGTCGTTACTGCGGTCCCACGGGTGCACATTGCCGAACATATTGTACTTAATATCGGTTTTATAATTCAGCTCAGTGCGCAGATAGTGGTTAATTGCCGGCGTAAAAGAATGTAACCAGGAGGTGAGCTCTGCCCAATAATCCGGGCTGGCGCCAACGTCATTTTTGTCGATACCCAAATAACGTGAATCCAACCGGCCCACGGTATGACCTTGATCGCGAAGCAATTCTTTCCAGAAATAGGCTGTACTGATATCTAAGTTGGAGCGCAGTACATTTTGCACGCTGATACCGGAATAACGACTAACCTGCTCGGCAATCCGCTGCTTTTCCTGCTCGGGGAGTGCATTACCACGCGCCAGTGCCGGCAAATATTCGTTTAGCGTGAAGTTTTCCACTTCCGGCAGAATGTCGTATAAATCCTTTTGCTGCAAATCCGCCGGTAGAACTTTGTGGTACCAAGCTGTTGCGGCGAAGTATGGCAGGCGGTTAGCCGCCTTTACCGGGCCCTGGCGTTCAATACCGATATCAGTTGGCGAGACCAGAATCACACCATTCAAATACATCCACTGGTTATTTTGCAGTGCCAACGCCAGACCGGCTACCCGGGTGGTGCCATAGCTTTCGCCAATCAAAAACTTGGGTGATGGCCAGCGCTCGTAGCGGGTAACAAAGCTGTTGATCCAGCCAGCGAGATAGTTAACGTCAGCATTCACGCCAAAAAACATTTTTTGCTGCTGATCACGTGACGGCATCTTGCCATCTGGCCCGGGCAGGACCCGTGAATAGCCGGTGTTGACCGGGTTTACAAAGACAATATCAGCCACATCCAGCACTGAGTAGGGGTTGGTTTTTACACCATAGGGTTGCATTGGATAGCCTTCACTATCAATGTTCAGTGATTTTGGTCCGGTGTAGGCAATATGCATCCAGACGGACGCTGAGCCAGGGCCACCGTTAAAGGAAATCAGCAGCGGCCGGTTGCTGTTATCTTTGATATCGCTACGCTGATAGTAGGTGTAAAACAAGGTCGCAGTTGGATGACCGTTCTCGTCCCATACTGGTTGGGTACCAGTGTGTGCCCGGTAAGTAATGCGTTGGCCATTAATTTGCGTGCGGTGTTCGGTAACAACCACACTGTCAGCTTCAATACTGATGGCTTCAACTTTCGGGTTGGCAGCAACAGTCTGAGGAAAACTGAGCGCCAAACCAAGCCCGAGTAACAGGGTAATGGCATAGGAGGGTGTTCGCATAGTGACGTCCATATTTTTAGTTATAACTTGATAATTACCATAACCTTAAATTGCCTGACTGCGAAGTGACTTGCGATTGGTTGCAGATTTTCAGGATGGGTGTGGTTTGTATTGCAGGTGGCAGTAGAAATGCTAAGCATTCTTAATTGCAAATTAATGATATTAAACATATTTTTGCGTGCTCGTCATTTTTGGTCTAAGCTTTAAAGCTAAATTAAAATCTAGCCGGAGTCTGCTATGCACGGTCATCCTCAGGTTTTGAGTAAGCTCAACGAAGTGCTTACTGCCGAATTAACCTCGATTAATCAGTATTTTCTGCACGCCCGTATTTATAAAAACTGGGGCTTAAAAGCGCTGAATGATGTTTGTTACAAAAAATCCATTAAGGATATGAAGCAGGCGGATGAGCTGATTGAGCGGATCCTGATGCTGGAAGGCTTACCGAATTTACAGGCGCTGGGCAAACTGCGGATTGGTGAAGATACGCCGGAAATGCTGCAATGTGACCAGGATTTTCAGCTGGAACAGTTGCCGTTGCTCAAAGAGGCTATCGCTTTATGTGAAAGTTTGCAGGACTATGTTAGCCGGGATCTGCTAACGGAAATCCTGGAATATGAAGAAGAACATCTGGATTGGTTGGAAACTCAGCAACATCAAATTGCGACGATGGGATTAGCCAATTATCTGCAAGCGCAACTAGGGGGTGAATAATGCAGGGTAGTCCAAAGGTTATCAATGCACTAAATGTGTTGCTGGCCAATGAGCTGGCGGCGATGGATCAATATTTTATTCACTCCAGAATGTATCACGACTGGGGTCTGCACAAGCTGTTTGAGCGCATCGATCACGAGTTCGATGATGAAAAAGGTCATGCTTCGGCACTGATTGAGCGCATTATCTTCCTCGGCGGCACGCCGGATATGACCAAACGCGACCCGATCCAGGTCGGTCAGGATGTGCCGCAAATGCTGCAAAATGACCTGAATGTCGAGTATGCGGTGCAAAAGCTGTTAAAGCAGACCATGGCGCTGTGTGAGCAGGAACAGGATTACGTGACGCGCAATATTCTACAGGGTCTGCTGGACGATACCGAAAATGATCACGCCCATTGGTTGGAACAACAATTGCGGCTGATTAAACTACTGGGGCTGCAGAATTATCTGCAATCACAACTTTAATCACGATTCGTGCGCAAGCGTACGTAAACCAGCTGATATCGAATCGCCTGCTGTTGCAACCAGTGATAGCAGGCGCGCGACATGCAATCTGTGGTGACACAGTGCAAATGAAGACTGTTGTCTGTTTGCCAAGACTCCAACACTTTAAAATGTCCTGCCATGAGCATCGGCTGCCTGGCCAGCCAGTCATTGAGCGTTTTTGCCGGTATTTGACAGGCTTGAGTTAAATCAACACAGGAAAGAGCCTGACAGAGCGGCACCCGTTGCCGTGCAAACTGCACTATCTGACAGCCACTAAGTCCGAGTCGGGTTAACCAGAGTGCCACCTGGCTGTAGCTATTCTGCGGTTGTAATTCTAAGTGGACTGTCAGTGCCAGGTCGGCTGACGGCCGTTCCAGTTTCAGCATAAACTCGTACCCCGCGCTATGTTCAGCCAGGCAGCGATAGCCGAGAATACGTAAATGTTGCCAACCGGCAGCCGGTGGAAATAGCACCTGTTGTTGACAGGGAGCGGGCGAGCTGTTGTTGCGTAAAGATGGCCAGCATTCGGCCAGGATACCAAGTGCTTTCTTCAGAGATCCGGCTTCCAGCAATGGCATATTTCATCTTCCTCCACAAAAAAACGGGCAAGCAAGCTTGCCCGAACAATGCAGGACGAGCCACAAAGACCAGAGAGATGCCTTCCATGACCGGCTCTTAATCCGTTGCAGTGAGTATAGCGTGGTATTTTTTAAATGCAAATAGTTATCATTAATATTTCAGGAGATGGCTTCGCTATTTTTAGTCGTAGCGGCCGGTAACGATCAAAATCGAGGTCTTGCAAATATCCCCTGTGGCAGTCGGTATGGTGTTTGTCGGGGTTTTACTTCTGTTAAACGCACATCATTCATTTCCTGCATTGTTATATCATCACAAAAGCTGTATATTGTTACGATATAACATTTTGAGCTAATCCTGGAGTTAAGGACCAATGATCAAGAAGAGTGCGATAGCCCTAACTATAGCCGCCGCCTTACATAGCGCCGCAGCGCAAGCTAATACCATTAGTGGGGTAGTGAAGGATCCTAAAGGACAGCCTGTTGCCAATGCTGAAGTCGATGTGATAGGTGCCGCTGCTAAAACGCGAACTGACGAATTGGGTCGCTTTGTATTACGCAACGTACCGGTGCGGGAGGTGGAATTGCATCTGGCAGCCCGTCGCTTTGGTCACAACAACGTGAAATTATCTGTGCCGGCAGCAGGATTAACCGATATTGAACTGCAACTGATACCAAGCAGTTTTGAAATTATTGATGTTACGGCCAGCCCATTACATGCCTCAGTAACAGAATCCGCGTTGCCGGTCAGTGTGTTAGCGGGTGATCGTTTAAAGATGCAACAAACCACCTCGCTGGGCGATACCTTACGTAAAGAAGTTGGTGTGCATTCGAATTTCCATGGCGGCGTTACCAGCAGTCCGATTATCCGTGGCTTAGATGGTCCGCGCGTGTTGATCATGCAAAACGGCCTGGATGCCGGTGATGCCTCTCGCATCGGCCCGGATCACAGTGTGGCGACAGAAACCAGTACTGCTACGCAAATTGAAGTATTGCGTGGCCCCGCGACCTTGTTTTACGGCAGTGGCGCCATCGGTGGTGTAGTTAACGTGGTCGATGAACGGATCCCGACAGACAGCACGCCGCGTGCTGAGTGGTTAACCGAACTGCAAAGCGTCGACTCAGCGAAACTGGTTGCCGGCTCGCTGGTTAATGGTAATCAGGACTATGCGGTTTATCTGGATGGTTTCTGGCGCGACAGCATTAATTACAAAGCACCGCATGATTGGCTGCACCGCGAGCAAGAAGATGAGCACGATCATGAGCACGATGACGAGCATGATGAGCATGATGAGCACGGTCGCCGTATCGCAAACACCTTTAGCACCAGCAAAGGTTTTACCGTTGGCGGTAGTCGTTTGTTAGATAATGGCTTTGTCGGTTTGTCATACGGTCGTTTAGAGCGGGAATATGGTATTCCGGGTCATAGCCATGGTGGCGAAGAAGATCATGCTGAGCATGATGAAGAGCTGGTCTATGCCGATAAAAAGCAGGATCGGCTGCAGCTGCAAAGCGAGCTGTTTTTTGACAATCCCTGGTTACGCCAGGTAAATAGTCGTCTGGCCTATACCGATTATCAGCATGCCGAAATTGAAGACGGTTTTGTTAGCACGGTATTCCGCAATAAGAGCCATGAAGCCCGCTTTGAGTTATTCCACCAGCCGGTATATGACTGGAAAGGTGGTTTGAGCCTGCATTATAAGTTTAGCGATTTTGAAGCCATCGGCAGTGAGGCCTTTACGCCACCATCCGAATCTACCATGCTGGCACTAGGCTGGATGGCAGAGCGTCATTTTGGCCCGGTATTATTGCAGCTGGGCGCCCGTGCTGAACGGGTCAAGATCAGTGCTAATCAGGTGCTATTACCTGAGCTGGAAATTCATGGCCATGGTGATGAACATCATGATCATGAGCATGGTCATGAGCATAGCGGCGATGAAATTATTCGGGTTTTTGGTGTCGAAAACAAATATACCCCGATCAGTTTATCTGCCGGTGTGGTCTGGGACTTTGCTGAGGGATATAACCTCGGTTTATCCTTATCCCAGGCTGAGCGGGCGCCGAGTGCGGCTGAGTTGTTCTCCTTTGGTCCTCACCTGGGGACTCGTAGTTATGAAGTTGGTTCTTTATTCCGTCTTAATGCGGATCGGGATGGCTTTGAGTTAAACCGTGACGGCTTTGAAATGGAAAAATCTAGAAACCTTGACCTGACGTTCCGAAAGTTTGACGGTGATTTTGGTCTAGTACTAAATGCCTTCTACAACCGCGTTGATAATTACTTCTATCAGCGTAACACCGGCTTATTTGCCGAATATAGCCATCAGCACGAGGATGAGCACGATGGTCATGACCATGCTGATCATGATCACGGTGGCCACGACCATGGCGGTGAATTACCGGTTTATCTTTACGTTAACGAAGACGTTGATTTGCACGGCTTTGAAGCTCAGTTTATCTGGCAAATCAGCGCACCGTATCGACTGACAGTACAGGGTGACTATATTCGGGCCCGGCTGCGCGCTGGGGGCGAGTTACCACGCACACCACCGCTGCGTTTAATGACCGAGCTGGCTTACCAGGGGAACCATTTTGATGCTGATTTGAGTGTCAGTCGCTATTTTAAGCAGGAAAACACGGCGGAATTGGAGCAGGCCTCGGCTGGTTACACCCTGGTGGATGCCAGTATCAGCTACCGCTTTAATGTCGGTTCGCAAGATCTGGTCGCTTATCTGAAAGCGCAAAACCTGACGGATGAATTGGCATTAGTGCACACCTCTTTCTTGCGTGATATTACACCGCTGCCAGGTCGTAATTTTGCTATTGGGCTGAGAGGCGTGTTCTAAGTTTCCAGCTAGCTACAGTTAGTTAACCGCAAAGCAGGCCCCGATCTAAAATCGGGGCCTGCTGTTTTTGAGGCGGCTTATTCGGTCTGCTATTCAGGTTAATTTAATCTAAACGCAGTGGCCATTTCATCTAATCAGCGTATTGCCGTTCATCGCTGCCGCTTAAACTGCTGGCATCAAACAACAAACTTGGTGCCTGCGGAGTCGGGCCTGATTAAAAAGGTATAACGATGAAAATAGCAAAATTATCATTCTTTACCGCCAGTTTTTTACTGGCCGCCGCAGTGCAGGCAGCACCCGGTTATAAAAACGTCATTACTGACGCTGAACTGCAGGCCGCACAGCAGGCCTGGGGTGAGGCGCTGATCAGTATTAGTCAGGCTTATCAGCAAGGTGGTCGCGACCAGGCGACCAGTCGGGCGCGCGAGGTACTGGATGCGGCTTATGGCTATAACCTGGGCCCGGTATTGTTTAAACCGACGCTGGCCAGCGGTGAGCAGACTTTCCGCACCAGCTACGATGGCGCCCTGGCATACTTTGTCGGCGGTAACAGCGCCTTTGCTGATGACAGTGGTTTTGCCCTGAAAGGCTGGCAAGGTTATCAGTTCCGCAATGCGGCGGTGCATATTAACGGCGATCTGGCGTTGACGATGGGGCATGTGATGCTGACCAATGCGGCCGGCGAGGTGACCACTGTCGACAAAACCTGGGGCTTTAAAAAAGATGACCAGGGGGCGCTGCGGATCGTGTTACACCATTCCTCCCTGCCTTTTAGCGCAAACTAAAGGCAACAACATCCCCTCCTGAGTTCCCATCATGGCTTTTGGCTGGTAAGGCGCCTCTGCTTACCAGCCTTTTTTGTCGCAAAAGATAACAGCCCGTGACAGCAGAAGGCTAAGGTTTACTCGGCCTGCAGGCAATAGCCCAGACCGCGCCGGGTGTGTAACAGTTTTTGCGGATGCTGTTCGTCCACTTTTTTGCGCAGCCGGGCCATATACACATCCACGATATTGGTCAGCGGATCTTCGTTCAGCCCCCAAACATTGGTCAGGATCCGCTCGCGGCTGTAAACTTTACCGCTATTGACCATCAGCAGCTCCAGGATCGCCAGCTCTTTGGCGGTAAGCAGTAAATCACGGCCAGCCCGCTGCACCCGCATAGTGTCTAAATCTAACAGTAAATCGGCAACCTGCAGCTGACGGCTTTGTACCGGGCTTAAGCCCCGTTTGGCCAGACTTTCAATCCGGGCTAATAATTCCTCGAAATGAAACGGCTTGCCGAGGTAGTCATCTGCGCCACAGCGTAGACCTTTTACCCGCTCTTCAACTTCCGATAACGCCGATAGCATCAGGATGCGGGCATTAACCTGCTGGCTGCGCAATTGCTGACAAAGGGTCAGGCCGTCCACCTGCGGCAGCATCCGATCCAGCACGATAATATCCGGCTCGAACTGACGTACAGCCTCCAACACATCCCGACCATTGGTAATTACCTGCGTCAGATAGCCCTCAGCCTTCAGGCCGCGGGCCAGAAAAGCGGCAACCTTATCATCATCTTCAACGATCAGAATCTTCATCATTCACTCCCGGAAACAGCGGTAAGGTTAGCGTTACGCAGGTACCACGCGGTTGGTTCGCTGACAGGCGGATGCTGCCATCATGAGCTTCCATAATATCTTTGGCAATACAAAGGCCGATACCCAGGCCATCCGGCCTGGCCTGTCGGGCGGCAGAGCTGCGGTAGTGACGGGCAAAGACCTGGGCGATTTCATCCGGCTGGATCCCGATACCCTGATCCGCCAGCGTCAGCTGTAACTCGGTCTCAGTAGCACAGAATTTCAGATTCAGCGCCGGAATGTCTTTGGCATATTGCCGGGCGTTATCGACTATGATGCGTAGCACGGCAGAAAACTTTTCGTCATCGACCAACAGGTAAAGCGGATCGGCCGTGCGACCTGAAATATCAGTATGCAGTGGCACAGTGGCCGGTAACCATTGCTGTATCGTGCTGATACTTTGCTGAATAAACTGTGCCAGCGGTTTGGTATGCAGCTGTACCTGACGCAGGCGATCCTCACCGCGTGCCAGCAGCAGTAAATCGTCAATCCGACGGCTAAGTTGCTGGCTGGCACTGAGGATCCGGCTAAAAGCGTCCTGATAATCGCTGGTGCTTTTCGGCTGACCGCGTAAGCTGATTTCAGCCTCACCTTGAATACTGGTCGCCGGTGTTCTCAGCTCATGGCTAATGTCCGCTAGCAGTTGCTTTTGTCGGTACTCGGCCTGATGTAACTGGTCCAGGGCCTGCTGTAATTGACTGGTGCGTTCTGCAACCAGTTGCTCGGCCGCCAGCTGGCTTTGCTTTTCGCGTTTGGCATAGTCAGCAATATAGCCGGACATCAGATTAAATTGGCACGCCAATTCAGCAAATTCGCCCGGGCCCTGCTCAGCAATGCGGTATTCAAAATGCCCCTGCTGCAGCTGTTTCGTGCCATCCAGTAACGACTGCAGCGGCCGGCTTAGCGCGCGCGCCAGATAAAAACCCAGCATAACCGCCAGTACCAACCCCAGCAGGCTAATCAAAATGGTGGTGCGTTTGACACTTTGTACTGCACTTAGGGCATCGCTTTCGGTGCTTTGGGCCCGCTGGCGTTGCTCGGCAATGGCTTGTTGCAGCAATTCTGCCAGATCGGTGTCCTGGATTTTGTCAAATAAACTGATTAGCGCTGTCCAGCGTTCGGCATCATCTTTGTAGCGGGCAATTTCGCGGGTTTTCAGCGCCTGCTCCAGAGTTTGCAGATTGGTTTGCAACAGTGAAATCACCTTAACCTGCTGCATAGTGTGTTGTAAGTCTGTTTCCTGACGGTGAGACAGCTGATCGCGAATGGCCAGCTGCTCCAAAGTGCTCAGTTGCTGCTGCATCCGGTTGAACAGGGTATCGCGAAACTGGGTATTGGCGTCGTCCGTTAGCAGATACTCGGCCAGCCAGACCTTTAGCCGCTGTTTATCTACCCTTAGCGAAATAAATTCGGCCAGCATCTGGTTGGCAACCCGGTTGCGTTCAGTATGGAACTCGGAATTTTGCTGCGCCCAAAACGCCATGCCTGCCTGCAGCAGGATAATGCTCAGCAGTACACAGAGCGAGACTGCCAACTTTCGTAGAAACATGCTGCGCTGCCTATCTGGTCAAGTGAACGACCAGTATAGAGCTTTCAGCGAGGCGGATCATGAAAATCAGGTTAACGCGCTCAGTCTTGCCAAACCGGATCCAGTGTCAGTAGCAGGCGTGGTTCAGCCAGTGCCGGCGAGCGATGGCTAATGGCATAGGTGGCCATATTTTCCCAGCCACTGCCTTTAAGGAGTGCGACATCAGCTTGCTGTAGCTGCTGCACCCGGGCGTTGTTGTCGGTAACGGGGCCAGCATGCCATTCCGTTGCCGGGCCATGGTAGGTGGTAACCAGACGACAGCACAGATGATCGGTATGAAAGCGCGGGCACATTGCCTGATTTAATACTTTTAGGCGCAGACCAAGCTGTTGGCACTCCATCAAGCAGGCAAACATCTGCGCTATCAGCGCCAGATCGGCGATAAAGTCGTCCTTACCCGGCGCATCCGGCAGGCTCCTGCCCGGCAAAGGGATTTACATACTGCTGCCACGCTGACGCACCTTTGGCTAATTCGTGATCAGTCAGCAGTGCATCCTGCAATTGCTGTCGCAAAGCGGCCTGGTCGAGTTGCTGGCCAATAAACACCAGTTCCTGCCGGCAATCGCCAAAGGGATCATGAAATTGTGCCAAAATCGCTGCCTGCGATTCGGCATCGTCTGGCCACTCGTCGCGCGGCACGGCTTGCCAGAACAATCCGGCCATGCCATAGCGGGCAATGCCACCGGCCTGATGCCATATTCTTCGGTTTCTGGCGTATGTTCACCGCGTAGCTCCTGTAACCAGCCTGGCGCCTGCGCCGCCTGCTCAAAGTCAAATAAGCCGGTATTAATCATCTCTGACAGTGCCACCTTGCCCTGTTCGGCTAGCAGTTGTTTGGCTCTGGGGTTGAGCGATTTTAAGATGGCTTGTAATTGTGCCAGCTGCGCCGCATCGACTAAATCGGTTTTACTGATCACCAGCACATCACAAAATTCGACCTGTTCAATTAGCAAGTCGGCAATACTGCGCTCATCCTCTTCACCTAAGCTTTCCCCGGCACAGGCCAGATCGCGGGCTTCCTGATAATCCTTTAAAAAGTTAACCGCATCCACCACGGTTACCGTGGTATCCAGCCGGGCGATATCTGACAGCCGGCTGCCGTCTTCATGTTCAAAGGTAAAGGTTTCGGCAATCGGCAGTGGCTCGGAAATCCCGGTCGATTCAATCACCAGATAGTCAAAGCGCCCCTCTTGCGCCAGTTTGCCAATTTCCAGCAATAAATCTTCGCGCAAGGTGCAACAAATACAACCATTGCTCATCTCGACCAGCTTTTCTTCGGCACGGTTCAGGCTGACTTCTTTATTAACCAGGGCGGCATCAATATTGATTTCACTCATATCATTAACGATAACCGCAATGCGCAGGCCATCGCGGTTATGCAAAATATGGTTTAGTAAAGTGGTTTTACCGGCGCCGAGAAAACCAGATAATACCGTAACGGGTAAGTGTGACATGCTATGAAAACCTGCAAAACGCTGTAATGTTATAATGTAGCAATTATAGCTCGAATACGAGGTATGTCTACAGCAAATAGATTTCGGGATGACTCTATGCATTAACGTGTTAACAAAGTCAGAGTAAAGCTATAACGTAATGAATTTTTTTCAGGCAGTAATTAACGGATGGTAACTTATAAAATTGAACATAATGCTTGCATTTTAAGATTACAGGTGTAATCCTTTGGTGATTACGGTTGTAATCTATAGGGTCATCTATGTTAGATATCAGCAATGCTGAACTGGCTTTAATGCAGGTTATTTGGCAGCGTTCGCCGTGCTCCGCCGCCGAAATAGTGCAGCAGTTACAGCAACAAAAAGAATGGCATGAAAAAACGGTAAAAACTCTGCTTAACCGCCTAGTCAATAAAGGCGCACTGACCTATGAAACTCAAGGCCGAGCATATATGTATAGCCCGCTTATTGCAAAAAAGGATTATCAACAACAGGCCAGCGGCAACTTTGTACAAAAACTGTTTGCTGGTCGAATCGCTCCGCTGGTTGCTAGTTTTGCCCACAAACATGAGCTAAGCCCAACTGATTTAGCAGAATTAAAACAACTGGTCGCTAGATTAGAGCAAGAAAAGTATGAGGATGAATCATGATGTCCTGGCTTTGGCATAGTAGCCTGTTGCTATTACTGGTGTTACCCCCCTTAATGCTGAGTCATAACTGGTTACTCAATAGATTGGGAGCCCGTAGTTGCTATTTGCTTTGGTTGGTTATACCGGTGGCGCTACTGTTGCCGCTGCTACCAAGTTTTACCTGGCATCAAGCTGCCAGCCTACCCTTGATTGAAACCCTACTAGTAAGTTCACAACATTTGCAGCAAAACCTGCAAGTTCCCGGTTGGCTTAGCATGCTTACCTGGTTATGGTTGCTGGGGGTGATATTGGTAACTTTAGGCTTTGGCATTAGTATTTGGCAATTACACAAACAACTGCGGCAATGTCGTCATGTACAACACTCAAATCTAAATTATTATTTTAGTAAGCATCACTTGGGTCCAGCGATATTTGGTGTGCTTAGGCCTAGCCTGATTATACCGTCAGATTTCAAGCAACGTTTCAGTCGCGTCCAACGGCAGCTTATTTTGCAGCACGAACTGGCACATTGGCATCGAGGCGATTTACACGCTAATTTGCTGGCTAGTTTATTACTTTGCTTATTCTGGTTTCATCCGTTGCTATGGCTAGCTTATCGTCGTTACCGTGCTGACCAGGAACTGGCATGTGACGCGTATGTGCTTGAGCGTTACCCAAATTCCACAGCAACTTGCTATGCCAATGCGTTGCTTGCGGCTATGCAGCCGATGCCAAGCTCAGCTGCGGCTCTTCAACCTTTTTGTAATCAATATGGAGCAGTCTACGTTATGAAAGAGCGACTGCAACAACTTAAACAACGGCATAGTTCTAGTAAAATCCCCGCGTTATTAATACTTAGCATCATGTGTGCGGTATCTGTGCTCTGGCAACAGCCCGTTCAAGCGGATACGGCGGGCACGTTATCCAGCAATAGCCCAAGCCCTGTTGTACGTATTTACCCAAGGTACCCAATTCAAGCCGCGCAAGAGCGCATTGAAGGTATGGTACAGCTACGTTTTAATGTAGAAGCGGATGGGTCAACTAGCCAAATCGAGGTGATTCTCTCACAACCTGAGGGTGTTTTTGAAAAAGAGGCGATTCGAGCATTAGCACAATGGCGTTATCAACCTGCTGCTGATGAGCTGCCTAATCAAGGTGTGAAGGTACAATTGGATTTCGTTCTTGATTGAGATCCAGAGGGTTTCACGTTATTAACGTTGAAATGTAGATTGCTGCAACAATTCATCGACTCATCACCATCCTCATATAACTTTTTAGCCAAGGCCGATAATGAACGCAAACGTATGTGCAAAATTACAATGCATCACCCTTTGGCTGCTGCTGATCTTGATAACATTGATGACTGGTTGCGCTACCAACACGATCTATCTTCACACCTATGATATTGAACAGGAAGACATAGACAAAATAGTGACGTCTCTGAAAGAGCAAAAGTTCGAAGTGGAAGTTTTAGATCGTAACCCTCCAATACTAATACTAGGGAGTTTTATTATCTATTCCCGAGATTCAGATGATAATGGACCGCTGGTGAAGATTTTAGACACTATTGGCGAGCATGGTTACCATATTAATCTTATTGCTAAAAACAGAGTGAGGAATCACTACTACACCAAAAAAACGAATATTGGCCTGTATTTGATAAACCCACTCGCTAACTTACTTACCGCTCAACAGCAGCTGGGAATCGATGCAGCGGTTAATCTAACGGATATGGTTTTCTCAAGTGTAAACTGTACTTCACTATTTTCTTTGGAGTTTAGAAAAGACAATACAGCGGTTATCCGCCAGACTATACCGAACAGTAACGACATGGTGACATTTAAATGGCTACAAGCCGAAGATACAATCTCCATGAATGTTGATGGTAAAGAAATAAAATACAATGTAGAGAAAAACTACAAAAGATCGGGAAATAGAACCGATCTGCTGTTAACACTTGCTACAGGTAACGCAGTAACCCTAGGCATAACCGAACCATTCGCTTGCAAATATGAAAGCAAGATCCACCTTATTGATTAATAGCCAATGTTAAATCTTGGCACGAGCAGGCGAATAGGTACTGCAAATAATCTCTCGCCAAATGACAGGACATGCTCACCATCATAAAATACCTCTCCGGCAGCAAAGCGCTCGCCGTTGGCGTCTTTTAATTTGCTTAAACCTTTGAAGTCACTTTGAGTGATTGTCGCCGCTGATTTAATTTGGCCGTTCAATTGAAAATAGTGGCTTGTCCAAATGAAAATGAAGGCTCGACTATTTGAAAGTGGCGGTGCGTCTATTTGAACGTTATGCTTTGATGTATAAACAATAATCGAATAAGTACTTTGCCAAGGGAACTGGAGCAGCAGGTATGAATTAAGCCAGGCGGACTCCGCTTCGCGCTGTTAGGGACATAACATTGAGCGGTCAGCATTCTGACGGCGATCTTAACCCAATCGCGCTTTCAGCCGAGTCACAATATCCCGGCGTTCATGGATGATACCGATAATCACTGGTTTGGGGGATGCACCCTGTATATAAAAAATATAGTGGTATCGGTATTTTGCCACTAAAAGGTGAGGGAAAGTGCTTGAGAAAGATCTACCTGGTAGCGCTTTGGTAGCAATGGCATGGAAGGCCTCTTTAAGGCCGTCCCGGTACTGTTTCAGCATGTCGCTGCCCCAATGGTCCAGGGTATAACGTGCCACTTCCAGCAGGTCTTGTTCTGCGTCGGCGGTAAGCACATAGGGCAGCATTGTTGTTAACCCTTTTCCCGTTCAGCCTCGGCAAAAATCTCGTCAACCGTGCGGGTGGCAAACTTGCCCTGTTCGGCAGCCTGGATGCGCGGCGCCAGAAAGGTTTCCAGCGTTTTCAGGGCGCTTTCTTCATCACCATCAGGCAGTGTACGCTCAAGTACATAGTCCTTAATGGATTTGCCTTGCAGGGCTGCGGCGGCTTTCAGGCGCTGATGCTGTGCCGGGGTAACTTCGATGGAAAGGCGCATGGAGAGCTCCTCGTCGCGATAAGGGACTTATGCCAAGTATAGGTTGGCTGTAGCAAATGTTCAATAGTGAACATTTGTTGTTCTAGGCTCTGCGCTTTAGCCGCATGGCAAAACCTAAAACCGCCAGTAGTAACACCAGCACCATAAAGCCTACCACCACCTGATCCCGGCCATCGCGGCCCAGCAGGGGTTGTAGGATGCCCCATTTATGGATAAAGGAAAAACTGTAGCGCTCCCATTTGCTGCTGCTATGTTGTTGCTCAATAAGCTGACCGGTTTGGGTATCAATAAATACGCGACCTGAGGCATAGTCGAGCTGCCACACCGGTAACCGCTTATTGCGAAAATCGTAATCTGGCCCAAACCGACTGATTAGTTGTGGGTTATTAAAGGCGCTGGCGGGTAAACTCAAAAACCGCTCGGCCAGAATAAGGGCAAAGCTGTGGTCGTCTAACGCAGGGGCATCGGCGGTTAAAGGGATAAAACGGGCTTGCAACTCAGATACCTGGCCGGCAAAGCGGCTTTGTCGGTCCGCTTGCTGCGCCGGATTAAACTCGGATAAACGCCAGTACCAACCCTGCGCACCTTGTATTAGTGATTTGCCAGACCGGCAGTAACCGATTAACGGCAGGATAAGCATCATCAAAATGAGTGTGAAAATTAACGTCAGTACTCGCTGTCGCTGCGAGGCCACTGTAATGCGCTGCTAGCCATAACGCCATATCCTGATCAGTTGGCGCAGGCGTACTGGCGAGGCTAAGATAGGTTCTTGGGGTAGCGGCATCTGCCGTGATTTGCAACAGCAGTTTAATTTGTTTAGCTGGTCTGTCGGTGCGGTATATCAACTACAAAGTGAGCAACAACTGACGCTTGCCTTCAGTTAAGCGGAGCGGTCCGTCCAGCTGCGACATATTTTCTTACAAATCCTACTCTGCTGAGACTGGCGTGTTATTAGCGTTTTCGTTAGTATCATGCTACGTATTTTTTACATTTTATCGGTAAAAGGATCCGCAAAATGAAAAAACTCTTTATTGTCAGTGCAGTAGCTTTAGCCGTCATCACCGGCTGTGCCCAGCAGCAAACGGTATCTCAAGGTACAGTAGTAGAACAGCAACAGGCGGCAGCGATTATTGTTAGCTCAAACGACCAACGCCAGTACAAAACCTTTACCCTGCCAAATAAGTTAGAAGTGGTATTGGTCTCTGATCCTAGCACAGAGAAATCGGCAGTATCACTGAGTGTCGGTGCCGGGATGTTTCAGGATCCGATGACACAGCAAGGCTTAGCGCATTATCTGGAACATATGCTGTTTATGGGGACTGAGCGCTACCCGGATCCGGCTGAGTATGCCGGCTTTATGAGTCAGCACAATGGGGCCTATAACGCCTACACCTGGTTGGATATTACCAACTATATGTTTGAAATTAATAATAATGTTTATGATGAAGCCTTGGATCGTTTTTCCGACTTCTTCAAAACGCCAAAGTTCTACCCCGAATATTCTGATAAAGAACGTAATGCGGTTAATGCGGAACAGTCGATGCGCCGGGAGCAGGATTTCCTGGCGCAATTTGAGCTGATGCGCCGGATGTTTGGTGATCACCCGTCGAACCGTTTTCTGGCCGGTAGTCTGGAGAGCTTAAGTGATAAGCCAGGCAGCAAATTACATGATGAGATGCTGGCTTACTATAACAACTACTATTCTGCCAATAATATGAAGCTGGCAATGGTTAGCAACTTATCGCTGGCTGAGATGGAATTACTGGCCAATAAACACTTTGGCGGCATTGTTAACAAAGATATCCCGCTACCCGAAGTGACGGCTGAGCTGGATAACAGCCTGTTTGGCGGCAAACGGATCCACTATGTACCGAATCAGGATGTAAAACAGTTACGCCTTGATTTTACTATTCGTAACAACCTCGAACAGTACGCCGTTAAGCCAAACGAATTTATTGCTTATTTACTGCGCTCAGAAATGCCGGGTACGGCTGCTGCTCAGCTAAAAGCTGCGGGTCTGGTATCCAGTTTTAATGTCTCAGTCAATCCGGATTTTTATGGTAACTACGGTAGTCTGGCGATTGATATGAACCTGACTGACGCCGGTATGCAGCAGCGAGAAGCCATTACCGCGGTAGTGATGCAGTATCTGGATTTGATCAAGCAACAGGGTGTAGATAGCAAATACTATAACGAGATCAAAACCAGCCTGGCGAACCAGTTCCAGTTCCTTGAAAAAACAGATGGCTTTGGCTATGCCTCGGGTTTAACTGCTGCGATGCTGAAGTTGCCGGTGAAGCACGCTGTGGCTGCACCCTACATTTATGAGCGCTTTGATGCCGAAGCGGTGAATAATGTTTTGACACAGCTGACACCGGCGAATCTGCGGGTTTGGTATATCAGCAAGCAGGAGCCGCATGACAGCGAGCTGATCCGCCATGTTGGTAAATATAAGATCGTCGATATCAGTGCCGAAGAACAAGCCGCCTGGCAACAGCCGCTGGTTGCGCTGAACCTGCCAATGGTAAACCGTCTGTTGCCCGAGAGCTTCGCGATTAAAGCCCGCAGCGCCCAGCAGAAGCCGGAATTAGTGGTTGAGCAGCCCGGTATCTCGGCTTGGTTATATCCGAGCCAGGTGTTTGCTGATCAGCCGAAAGGCCGTCTGGATATCGTATTAAACAGCCCGGCTGCGCAGCAGGATATCAAAGCCCGGGTGGCGTTTGCGTTATGGCGTGATCTGTACAATCTGGAGCAAAGTGCACTGCGCACTGAGGCCAGTGCTGCCGGTATCGAGGTATGGTTAAATGACGGTAATGGCCTGACCCTGAATCTGGATGGCTTTACCGACAAACAGCCGCAATTACTGGAACAGCTGCTGGCCGGTTTAACACCGACGATCACGACTGATGGCTACGCTCAGGCAGTAGACCGCTTTGTGCGCGGCGTCGCCAATCAGAGCCGGCAGGTACCCTTCAGGCAAGCCTTCTGGGCCTTTAACGGCCTGTATCGTGGTGGCAGTTATAATCCGGAGCAGCTGATTGCCGCAGCACAGGCGATGACTGCGGCTGATTTACAGCAGTTTATCGCTGCAACCTTAAAACAAAATCAGGTGCGGGTGTTTGCCTTCGGTAACTATGATAAGCAGGATGTGCAGACGCTGGTTAGTAAGTTGCAAGCCGCTTTACCTGCAGATCGTACCGTCACGCCTTATACACAAAGCCCGTTCTGGTTACCGCGCAGTGGCGATGCCATTACGCTGACCCGTGATATCGACGTGACTGACGTGGCCCTAGTGGATATGCATGTCCATCCGGCTAAAGGCATGGCGGCGCGCGCCGCAGCCAGCGTCTTGGCCTCGCATTTCTCGAATCAGGCCTTTGATAAACTGCGTACCGAGGAACAACTGGCTTACGCGGTTGGCGGTACAGCGATTGACCTGAATGACTACACTGGTTTTGGCTTATATATCCAAACACCGGTGAAAGGCCCAGCCGATATGCAGCAGCGGTTTGATGAATTTAAACAGCAATACTGGAACACGCTGCAACAAGTTACCCCGGAACAATTTGCGGCGTTAAAACAGAGCTTATTAGTAAGCCTGAATGAACCACCAAAAAATCTGTTTGAGGAAATGCAGCCGTTAGTCAGCGACTGGTATCGTGAGCGCTTTGACTTTGATAGCAAGCAAAAACTGATTGCGGCCGTCGAGCAAGTGACATTGGCGGATGTGCAGAGCTTCTATCAGCAAACATTGCTGAACCCCGAGGCCGCGCGGATCTCCGTGCAAATGCGAGGTACCAGTTTCCGGGAGCAGCCGTTCGCAACACTACCGAATCAGCAAGTCGTGACCGATATCGCAGAGTTCCAGCGCAAGATGGCTAAGCAATAGTCACGGTTAACGCAGCACAAGATCCCTCCGGCTGACACAGCGGGGGGATTTTTTTATGGCCGCTCGGCCACTTCAGTTTGGTAAAACACTACCGCGGCTTGCCCCGGGCGTTTCTTTGCCTGATACATCGCAATATCGGCTAGATGTAACAGTTGTTGCTGATCCAGACTATCTTGTGGGAATAAGGCAATGCCGACACTGCAAGAAATAGTAAGCTGATGTTCGGCAACCTGATAGGGTTGACTAAGTTGTTGTTGGATCCGGCTGGCTAACGGCAGAATTTGTGGCACTAAAGGTTGGCTTGCAGTAAAACCGGTTAAAGCGACGACAAATTCGTCACCACTAAGTCGGCCAGTTAAATCTGCCGCCCGGGTACTGTGGTGCAGACGCTGGGCGACCTGTTGCAGCACCTCATCACCAATGGCATGCCCATAGCAATCATTAACCGGTTTAAACCGATCTAAATCAATAAACAATAACGCCAGAGTATCGCCACGTAATTGACACAGCGCCAGCTGTTGCTCCAGCATTTTGTGGAACAAGGTGCGGTTGGCCAGCCCGGTTAAAGGATCATAATAGGCCTGGCGCGCCAACTCGAGGTTTTGCAGTTTTTGCTCGGTAATATCGCGTGCAATGCCGACATATTTGACCAAGCTGCCATCTGTATCGAGGAGTGGCGCAGCCGTTGAGGTGTGCCAGCGCATTTGACCATTTTTATGAAAGATCCGGTATTCGATAGTACCGTGATGGGTTGCGGTCAGCAGCAGACTTTGCATAAAGGCAAAACAGCGTTCCAGATCGTCCTGATGCACAAAATGATCAAAGGTTTTACCCATCACTTCCGTTGGATGATGACCCAGAATATCCTGCCAACAGGGCGAGACATAATCCAGCACACCGTTTGGCAATAGCGTAAATATGATATCGCTGGCGCTCTCGACCAAGGCTCGGAATTCGGCTTCGCTGCGTCTTAACTTCAGTTCGGCTGCTTTGCGCTGACTAATGTCGTTAGCAAAACCGCTAAATAAGATACTGCCGTCGGCAAGTTGTTTCGGAAAGTCAAAGGCTTCTAACCAGATAATCTGCTCGTCAGGACGAATAATCCGCAACTCCGCGTGCCAGGGTTTGAGCTGGGCTGCACATTCGGCTGACGTTTGATAGACCCGCTCGGCATCAGCCGGGTGGATACGGTCAAGCAGCAGACTGGCATCCTGCATAATGGCCTGCGCCGGGATCCCGAATAGGGCTTCGGTATTTTCAGAGGCGTAAACATAATGGAACTTTTGATCGGGGCTTTGTTTTAACTGATATAAAAAGCAGGGTAAATGCCGCGCCAGTTCGGTCAGCGGGCCAAACAGATGTTCGATAGAGTTGCTTACCGGTTCTGACTTCTTGTCCATGCCCAGCCCAAGCAGAAAGTAATCACCTTACTGTAACCAGAGTTATCCGGGCATGCCAGTAATTCTGCGAAAAAAGTTTGAAAGGCAGGCGCCAGCCCTGTTAATGCCGGCGCCGGCGCACTAGCGCATGGTCACGAACTCTTCTGCCGACGTTGGATGCAGCGCGACGGTGGCATCAAAGTCAGCCTTGGTAGCGCCCATTTTAATGGCAACGGCAAAGCCCTGCAGCACCTCGTCCATGCCCTCGCCAATGCCATGCAGGCCAATGACTTTTTCTTCCGGCCCTAAGCACACCAGTTTAAAGGTACTGAGGGCGCGGTGCGGGGTAATGGCGTTATACATCGCCGCAAAGCTGGAGCGATACACTTTAATTTGCTCTTTGCCATACTGCGCTATGGCTTGCTGTTCGGTCAGACCAATAGTGCCAATCGGCGGGTGGCTAAAGACGATAGTGGGGATTAGCGAATAGTCCATTTTCGCATCCGGCATAGCCGGGTTAAATAGGCGCTCAGCCAGCATACGGCCAGCTTTTACTGCCACCGGCGTCAGTTGTGCTTCGCCGGTAATATCACCGACGGCATAAATGCCCGGCACATTGGTATTTTGATAGGCATCGGTGCGGATATAGCCTTCGCTATCTGGCACCACACCGGCGGCGGCCAGGTTAAGCTGATCGGTTGCCGGTTCACGGCCAATGGCCCAGATCAGACAATCGACATTAAACAGGATACTGCCATTTTTCAGATAAACCGTTAGCCGGCCTTCGCCGGCGGCTTCCACTTTCGCGACCTCGGCTTCGGTATGCAATTGCATTTCATCCTGCTGCATCCGGCTGAGCAGGGCGTCGGTAATATCGCGATCAAAGCTGCGCAGTGGCCTATCGCCCCGCACTAATAAATGCGTTTCAGTGCCAAGGGCATGCAACACACCGGCAATTTCTACCGCGATATAGCCGGCACCGACGACGACTGCTTTGGTAGGTTGTTGCGTCAGGGCAAAAAAGCCGTCGGAGTCGATCCCCAGCTCAGCCCCCGGAATATCAGGTTTGGTCGGGCGGCCGCCAACGGCAATAGTGATATGATCGGCGGTAATGCGCTCACCGTTTACTTCTAACGTTTTGTGGTCGACAAAACGGGCAAAGCCCTGGATCAGCTCCACGCCATTACTGGCAAAACCACGCTGATAGGCGCCATGAATACGCTCGATATAGGCTTCACGATTTTTGACCAGTGTGTCCCAGGCAAAGCCTTGCTGTTCTGGGTTAAAACCATAGCTGGGGCTATATTTTACCGCTTCAGCAATATGGGCGCCGTACCACATTACCTTTTTCGGTACGCAGCCGACGTTAACACAGGTACCACCTACGGCTTTGGCTTCAATAACGGCTGCTTTAGCACCACGTTGGGCAGCGCGATTGGCTGAGGCAATACCGCCGCTACCGGCACCAATGGCAAGATAATCATAATGACGAGTCATAACAGGGCCTGTCAGTTAATAGGGTAAAGACTGAACCAGATTTAAGGTTAAACCCTAACTCAGGTTGATAGATAGAGTAGATATAGGGCTAACCCGCGCCCAATACAAGCGTAAAGCTACAGGAATAACCAAAGATGGGGCACTGGCGCTTGACAAAGTGCCCGCCGACCCCAACATATTCACAATAGAATACTTTACAGGAACCCTGCCAATGAGCGCCATGAGCGATAATCCGTTACTTAGCTTTACTGACTTACCACCCTTTTCGAAAATTCAGCCCGAACAGGTAAAGCCTGCGGTGGAGCAGGCGATCCGTGACGCCAGAGCCGTGGTTGAGCAGGTGGTCGCCAGTAGCGAGATCAGTTGGCAGGCGATAGTGCAGCAGTTGGAGCAGGGCTCGGATCGGCTAAATAAGCTCTGGTCACCGGTATCGCATTTAAATTCTGTGGCCAATAGCCCGGAGCTGCGAGCGGCTTACGAGAGCTGCTTGCCGCTGTTATCTGATTTTAGTACCTGGCTGGGGCAGCATGAGGGCCTGTATCAAAAGTATCAGGCGCTGGCGCAAAGCGCCGACTTTAGCAGCCTGACTGCGGCGCAGCAAAAAGTGGTAACCAATGCGTTGCGTGACTTTAAGTTATCCGGTATCGGTTTGCCAGAGCAGAAAAAGCAGCGCTATGGCGAGATCCAAAGTCGGCTGTCGGAATTAAGCTCTACCTTTTCCAACAATACGCTGGATGCGACTCAGGCCTGGTTTAAGCACGTCACAGATGAAGCTGAGCTCGCTGGTTTACCGGAAGATGCACGTATTGCGGCGGCTGAAGAGGCACAAAGCCGTGAGCTAAGCGGTTGGGTGTTTACGCTGGAATTCCCCAGCTATATCGCGGTGATGACCTATGCCGATAATGCGGCACTGCGTGAAGCAATGTATAGCGCCTATTGTACCCGGGCTTCTGATCAGGGCCCGACGGCGGGGCAGTTTGATAACAGCGCCATTATTGAAGAAACCTTGGCCTTAAAACATGAGCTGGCGCAGCTGCTGGACTTTAGCAACGCCGCCGAAGAGTCGCTGGCAACCAAGATGGCCGACAACCCGGCGCAGGTGCTGGACTTTCTAACCGATTTAGCGCGTCGGGCTAAACCACAGGCGCAGCGTGATTTGGCAGAGCTTAGCGCCTTTGCGCAAACTGAGTATGGTGTCAGCAGCTTAAACGCCTGGGATATCAGCTACTATGCCGAAAAACTGAAGCAAGCCCGTTACGCGGTATCCGATGAACAGTTACGGCCTTATTTCCCGGTAACCAAGGTCGTGCCGGGCTTATTTGCCGTGCTAGAAAAACTGTTTGGTATTCGGATTGCGGTGCGTGAGGGTGTCGATGTCTGGCACCCGGATGTGCAGTTTTATGATATTTTCGCTGCCGATGGCAGCTTGCGCGGTAGCTTTTATCTGGATTTGTATGCCCGCAGCAAAAAGCGCGGTGGTGCCTGGATGGATGATTGCCGTGGCCGGCGCTGGCAGGCTGATGGCCAGTTGCAAACGCCGGTTGCCTATCTGACCTGTAACTTTAATAAGCCGGTCGGTGGCAAGCCAGCCCTCTTTACCCACGATGAAGTGATTACGCTGTTCCATGAGTTTGGTCATGGCTTGCACCATATGCTAACCCAGGTCGATGCTGCTGCGGTGGCCGGAATTAATGGCGTGGCCTGGGATGCGGTCGAGTTGCCAAGCCAGTTTTTAGAGAACTGGTGCTGGGCGCCCGAGGCGTTGCAGCTGATTTCTGGCCACTATGAAAGCGGCGAGCCGCTGCCAGCCGACTTGCTGCAAAAAATGCTGGCGGCGAAGAATTTTCAGTCGGCGCTGTTTTTAGTGCGGCAACTGGAGTTTGCTCTGTTTGATATGCGGCTGCATGCCGAGTACGACCCGGCTTTGGGCGGTCGGGTGCAACACTTGCTGGACGAGGTGCGCAGCCAGGTATCAGTGATAGTGCCGCCACGCTTTAACCGTTTTCAGCACAGTTTTGGCCATATCTTTGCCGGTGGCTATGCCGCAGGCTATTATAGTTACCTGTGGGCCGAAGTATTATCGGCCGATGCCTTTAGCCGTTTTGAAGAAGAAGGCGTATTTAACCCGCAAACCGGCCAGGATTTCCTGCACTGGATTTTAGAGCGCGGTGGCAGTGCGGAGCCAATGGAGCTATTTAAAGGTTTCCGTGGTCGTGAGCCATCAAATGAGGCCTTGCTGCGACATATGGGCATTGCCAGTTAAACTGGATACTGTATTAGTTTAAGGACAATCTATGAGCAAGCTAATCCCGCTGTTGCTGGCGACGGCAGCCTTAACACTCAGCGCCTGCCAACAGGCGGCCGGCACCGGTGAAGCCCGGATTGCACCGGCGCCGCTGGTAGAAGCCATTGATCCGCAGCGTGATCCGATTAAAGCGACTCAAGCGAGGAAGCAACTGATGGAAAGACCAGAACAAGTGGCTGACGTTGCCGCGCTGCGCCGCGAAGTCTTGGCGCTGATCGCCGATAAAAGCGCCGACAATGTACAGCAGTGTCTGGTGCTACCGCTGGGGCATAAGCCGTGCGGTGGGCCAGCGGAGTATGTTGCGGTATCAATTAAAGGTAAAGATGAAGCGACCGTGCTGAATAAAATCAATGCCTATAATCAGGCAGCAGAGGCTGAGAATCTGCGGCTGGGCCGGATGTCCGACTGTGCGGTGGTGCCTAAGCCGCAGGTGCAACTGGTTAACGGTCAATGTACGCTGGTTAATGAAGTAACCTATTAATCCTTCCAACGCTAAGGGCCGTGACTGACACGGCCACGATCGAGGTAAGACGCTTGCGTCAGGCAGAACCCTTTAAACTGATTTTACAGCGCGCCGAGGCCCGTAAAGGCGGCCCGGCGGCGCTGCGAGCTTTGCTAAGCGAACCACGCACTACCGCTGAACTCTCGGCCTTGCCGGATAATCTGCTGTTAGCCGAGCTGACTAAGAAAATTTTTCAGTCTGGCTTTGTCTGGCGAGTGGTGCGGCAAAAATGGCCGGGTTTTTGCGAAGTGTTTTTCGACTTTGATATCGAAAAAATGCTGCTGCTCAGTGATGAAATGCTGGAACAAAAAGCGCAGGATCCCCGGATTATCCGCAATTTAAGCAAAGTATTTACCATCCGTGATAATGCGCTGATGATTTATCATCTGCAGCGTGAGCATGGCAGCTTTGCAAATTTTATCGCTAACTGGCCAACAAGCGATATTATCGGGCTTTGGGCTTATCTGAAAAAGCATGGTGCCCGGCTGGGTGGCAATACCGGTCCTTATGCGCTGCGCGCCATTGGTAAAGATACCTTTTTACTGACCCAGGATGTTGAAGCCTATCTGAAAGCCTATGGGGTGTTTGATGGCAGTAGCAGCAGTAAAAAGAGTCTGCAACAGATCCAGCATCAGTTTAATCAGTGGCAGCAGGAATCCGGACTAAGTTTGCAGCAAATTAGTCAAACCATAGCGCTGAGTATTGGCGAAAACTATGCTGGGATGCAGCAATGAGTGTATTGCTCACCTCGTTACCGGCGGACTATGCCGATGAGTTGCAGGAACGTTTCCCATTAACGGTTATTACTGAGCTGGCTGGTTGGTACCTCTGCTGGGCAGATCAGGCGCTGGTATTGCGTCATGCCGACTTACCAAAGCAGGGCGATATTCTGGTGGATTTTGCCAGTGGCGCCGCCAGTTACCGGCGCCAGTTTGGCGGTGGCAAAGACGAAGCCATTGCCAAAGCCTGTGGTCTGAACAAAAAGCGCAACCTGAGTATTACTGATGCCACCGCCGGTTTAGGGCGTGATGCCTTAGTGCTGGCCAATCTTGGTGCTACAGTGACGCTGGTAGAACGCAATCCGCTGGTGGCGGCACTGCTGTATGATGGTTTGCGCCGGGCCGCGGCCAATCCGGTCACAGCAGAGCTCGCGGCGCGGATGCAACTGCATTTTGCCCCGGCATTGCAAGCGCTGACGGAACTGCCGCCAGCCGATGTGGTCTATCTGGATCCGATGTTCCCACCACGCGAAAAATCGGCGCTGGTGAAAAAAGAAATGCGCGCCTTTCATGACGTGGTGGGCAGTGATACCGATGCCGATGCACTGCTGGCGCCGGCGTTACAGCTGGCGCGCTACCGGGTGGTGGTAAAACGCCCCGGTTATGCTGAAGTGCTGGCGCAACAAAGCCCGCAGCTAGTGGTAAAGGGCAAGAATAACCGCTTTGATGTGTATATAAATCAGGCGATTGCCTGATATTAATTTAATAGCTTTGCGCTATGGCGCACTAAGGAATAAGCAATGATTAAAGTAGGCGATAGATTACCAGAAGTCAGCTTCTCACAATTAACAGCCGATGGCATGAAAAACCCCACTACCAGCGAAGTTTTCGCCGGCAAAAAAGTGGTGTTATTTGCCGTACCGGGTGCTTTCACACCGACCTGTTCTGCCGCGCATTTGCCGGGTTATATTGCGCTGGCCGATCAGATCAAAGCCAAAGGCGTGGATACTATCGTTTGTACCGCCGTCAACGATGCCTTTGTGATGAAAGCCTGGGCGGATAGCCAGAACGCGGAAGAAATTACCTTTTTAGCCGACGGTGGTGGCAGCTTTCATAAAGCCATTGGCTTAACGATGGAAACCGCCGACTTTGGTGGTTTACGGTCGCAGCGTTACGCGATGATTGTTGACAACGGCGTTGTCACTTTGCTGAATGTCGAGCCACCAAAGACCTTTGAAGTCAGTAAGGCCGAGACGATTTTAGCGGCGTTGTAATAACGCGCTACCTCTTATCAGGGCAGGGCCTGTGCCTTGCCCTTTTTCTTTATACCAGAACTGGTATCATAGTCTTATCTATTCCAAGGGTGAATGCCTGATGCAAACTGTAAATATTCTCTGTATTAAGTGGGGCAAGAAGTACGGTCCTGACTATGTAAACAAGCTGCATAATATGGTGCGGCGAAACCTGACGCTGCCACACCGCTTTGTCTGCTTAACGGATGATCGCGACGGTATTAACCCGGAAATTGAAGTAAAAGATATTCCAAAAATCGGCTTTAAAGACTTTGATGAACGCCAGCCCTGGAGCTTTGGTCATGGTTGGTTAAAGGTCACCAGCTTTGCCGATCCGTTGTATGATCTGACGGGCCCAACCTTGTTCATCGATTTGGATGTGGTGATTGTTGATAACATTGACTGCTTCTTTGAGCCTAAAGGCGAGTTCTTTGTGATTAAAGAATGGGATAAGTCGGATGATACCGGCAACACCTCAGTCTACCGTTATGACATTGGTGCCCATAGCGACCTAATTGAGCTGCTGAAAAACCATAAAGAGCGCGAGCTGGCCAAGGTGCGTAACGAGCAGGAGTTTGTGACTCAGAATCTGGCGAAGCAGGGCAAGTTACAATACTGGCCGGAGGGCTGGTGTGTCAGCTTTAAGCGTCACTGTTTACCAAAAGGCATTATGAACTGGTTCAAGCCAGCCACAATTCCACAAGGCGCTAAGATCGTGGCCTTCCATGGTAAACCGAATCCACCGGATGCGATTGCCGGCGTCAGTGGCAAGTGGTATCGCCGTGTGCTGCCGGTGCAATGGGTTAAGGATATGTGGCAATAAGGCCGCGACCCGATGCGCTATAAAATCTTTATTATCAATCTGGCGCGCTCACCCGAGCGCTACCAGCAGGCGCTTTCGCAATTAGCGGCCTGGCCAGATTTACCGGTACAGCGCATTGATGCCGCTGACGGCCGTGCGCTGAGTGACGCTGAGATCAATCAGTATTATTCCGCCGCCCTGAATCAGCGCTTGCATCATAAAATCCTCAAGCCTGGAGAAAAGGGCGCCTTTATCAGCCATATCCGCTGCTGGCAGCAAATTGTTGAGCAGCAACTCGATTTTGCGCTGATTCTGGAAGATGATTTTCTGGTTGATGGCGATCTGCCGGCGCTGCTTAAAGCCATTGCTGAGCTGACGCAGCCCTGGCATTTGCTAAAACTGGCGATGCCGAATAAGCAGCAGAAAATTATCGCCGGTAAGCCGCAGGCCGCTTTTTCCTTAGTCCATTTTAAAAAGAACCCGATCTCAGCGGTGGCGCAAGCCGTTAGCCTGGACGGTGCCAAACTCTTGCTGGCACGGGAGCTGCCTTTTGGCCGGCCAGTGGATGTCTCGATGCAATACAGCTGGCAGCTGGGCTTTCAGGCGCTGGGGATGTGGCCGTTGATTTTTAAACCCGATCTGGGCTTTGAAAGCACTATCTCGGGTAAACAAAATGAGCAGGTTAATCGGCGGGTGTTTTACTGGCGGCGGCTGGAGTTTAGCCTGGCAAACCTGTGGCATAACCTGCGGCACTATGGCTTGGTGGCCTTGCTGCAGGCTAAGAAATGGCCCAATCCAACCGGACGCACCCGGCTCTCCAATTAGGGCGTGTAACACGGCCTGACACCTTGTTTTTCCGGTATTTTTACGCAGTGCTTGCTGGATACTTAAAGGCGTTGCGCTGCCAGTTGCTGCTGATAAAACGCCAATACCTCGGCGGCTTTAGCGCTCGGTTCAAAGCGTTGCATCGGATATTGCCGGCGTGCTAAATCCTGGCTTTGCTGCTGTAAGCGTTTTGCCAAATGTGCGGCATTATCAATGCCCACCAGCTCATTGTTAAACAGCGGTCGCAGGTATTTCGCCCCCTCAGTGGCGGTGGCAACAATCGGTAAACCGGCATGCATCGCTTCCAGAAACACCAGGCCAAAGGGCTCGGTACGGGCGGCACTGACAAAGCAATCGAAGCAAGCCAGCCAGTCCTGTGGGCTGGCGCTAAAGCCGGGCATAATCACCTGTGTCGGCGCTTTCTCGCGCAGCGCCTGCCAGTTTTTCCCCTCACCGACAATCACCAGATAGCTGTTAGGGATCGCCGCCTGTTTAAAGGCGTCCAGTAACACGTCCTGGCCTTTACTCTGTTCAACCCGGCCCAAAGTGCCAATCACGATGGCATCCGCTGGGATCTGATACTCGGCGCGCAGGCGTTGCCGAGCATCAGCAGTGGCAGGGCGCGCAGCTGACCAGTTATCCAGCTGCACACTGTGCTGGCGCAGCGGCTCCGGGATCGCCGCCAACTGCCAGGGGGCGATGGCAATAAGTGCATCTAATTTGGCATGCTGCTGTTTTTTATAGTGAATATGCAGGGTTGCTACCCGCAGGCACAAACCCTTTACGCCTTGTAATACCCGGCACGCAGCGCTTAAATGTGCATGGGCAACATCGGGTTTTAACTGGCGCAGCAGGCGACGGGCGCGATAGATCGCCAGCAGTTTAAAGCCACCAACCAGCAGCACTTTAACCTTGGGCGATACCCGGTGGGCAATGGCATTGGGCCGCTGTTCCGCGCCGCGCTGGTGCAAAATCAAGGTGACATCATGCTGTTGTTCGGCTTGCAGATTGGCCAGCTCAACGGCGTAGCGTTCGCTGCCGGCAAAGCTGTGGGTCAGGATAATATGGACAATTTTCATAGGCTTTTTGCAGTTTCCGCTGCTGCGCGAACTTTGGCTGCCCATGTTATACTAATTGCCATTTTCGCTAAAGCCCGGCTTGCTGGCCGGTTCGATAAAAGGGATAGGCTGTTGCTCAGGCATCTGTATTCTGCATTGCTGTATTTATTGCTGCCGTTGCTGCTGCTGTATTTTCTATGGCGCTCGCGCAAGGACCCGGCGTACCGGCAGCGTCTGCTTGAGCGTTTTAGCTTGGGTTTAAAAAAATGTGGGCTGCAACCAGGCGGTATCGTCGTGCATGCAGTCTCTGTCGGCGAAACCATTGCTGCCACCCCATTAATTAAGCAGCTGCAACAGCAATATCCGGGCTTGCCGCTGACGGTGACCGGTACCACGCCGACCGGCTCAGCGACCATCAGTAGCCGCTTTGGCAACACTGTGCAGCACTGCTATTTACCACTGGATTATCCTGGCAGTGTTCGGCGCTTTCTAGACGCGCTTCAGCCAAAGCTGCTGGTGATCGTGGAAACTGAGCTGTGGCCTAATTTACTCGCCGCCTGCCGGAAACGACACATTCCGGTGGTGGTCGTTAATGCCCGTTTATCGGCCCGCTCAGCTAAGGGGTATCGTCGTTTTAGTGCCTTAACCCGGCCGTTACTGAATAATATCAGCCTGTTATTAACTCAGGATCGCGCCAGTGCCCGCCGCTTTCGGGCGCTGGGTTTTGGCAATACCCTGCAAGTAACGGGTAATCTAAAGTTTGAACTGGCGATCCCAGCGCAAACCGCGCAGCTGGTAACGGAATTTGCGCCGCTATTAACAACGCGGCTGGTATGGGTCGCTGCCAGTACCCATGCCGGTGAGGATGAGCAGTTACTGGCGCTTTATCCACGCTTAAAACAGTGCTTCCCTGCGTTATTACTGTTATTGGTACCACGCCATCCGGAGCGTTTTGACAAGGTCGCACAGCTGGCGCAAGCCCAGGGGTGTCACGTCTGGCGCCGCAGTAGCGGGCAGTTACCCGGGGCAGATACCGAGATTGCGGTCGGCGATTCGATGGGCGAGCTGCTGGCCTGGTATCAGCTGGCCGATCTGGTGTTTATCGGTGGTAGTTTAATCGAGCGCGGCGGCCATAATCCGCTGGAAGCCATTTGCTTTGGCAAAGCCGTGCAAAGCGGGCCGCATATTTTTAATTTTAATGAGGCGTACCGGCAGCTGCAGCAACAGCAGGCCGTGGTGCTGGTGGCCGATAGTGAACAGCTGTTTGCCAGCTGTTGTCAGCTGCTTAGCGATATCACCTTACGCCAACAGCTCGGGCAACGTGCCCAACAGTTTTTTTCCCGGCAGCAGGGCGCCACGGCGCGTACCCTGGATGCTATCAACCTTCTTGTTGCAGGAACCCTTATGCCAAGCCAGCCTTTAGCAAACACGTCAGCCTATCAGACTAAGCAAGCCGGTAACGCCAGCTATTGGTACGACCCGGCGTTTTTTACTGAGATCGCCGCTGAGCAGTTTCAAAGTGCCTGGTGGCAACAGCAGCAAGCGGTGATTGGCAGCTCCAGCGGCCGCAATACCGCCTATTTTGTCCAACATGGCGGGCATAAACTGGTGCTGCGGCATTATTACCGTGGTGGTCTGGTCGGTAAGCTGCTGCATGATCAATTCTGGCTGCAGCCGGTGGCACAAAGCCGGGCGATGCAGGAATACCAGTTATTAAGCTGGATGCGTGCGCAGGGCCTGGCGGTGCCAAGACCGGTAGCCGCAAGGTATCAGCGTAGTGGTTTAATTTATCGCGCTGACTTACTGATTGAGCTTATTCCCGACAGTAAAGATCTGGCGGCGATTTTGCAGCAAAGGGCCATGACTGCTGAGGAATGGCAGGCCGTGGGCCAGGCGATCGCACAGATGCACCGGCTGGGGGTTTATCATTCGGATCTGAATTGTCGCAATATTATGCTGGATAGCGCTGGTAAGGTCTGGCTGATTGATTTTGATAAATGCGAGCGCCGTGAGCCGGGACCGTGGACAGAGCAGAATTTAGCGCGTCTGCTGCGCTCCTTCAATAAAGAGCGCGGTAAACTCGCCGTGTTCCACTGGCAGGATACGGACTGGGCAGCGCTGTTAGCCGGTTATCAGCTAGCCGGCTATCAGCAGTCGCTTAGCGCCGTAGCGGAGCGCAACTAAAATGCAGCAGTGGGATGTGATTGTGGTCGGCGCGGGTGCGGCCGGCTTATTTTGCGCCATTGAAGCGGCGAAGCGTGGCCGTAAAACCCTGGTACTGGATAATGGCAAACGTATCGGCCGCAAAATTCTGATGTCGGGCGGCGGCCGTTGTAATTTCACCAATATCTATGCCAGCCCGGCAAATTATTTATCGCAAAACCGCCATTTCTGTAAATCGGCACTCAGTCGCTACACCCAGTGGGATTTTATTGCGCTGGTGCAGCAATATGGCATTGCCTACCACGAGAAAACGCTGGGCCAGCTGTTTTGTGATGACAGCGCCAAAGATATCGTTGAGATGCTGCAACAGGAGTGTGATAAAGCCGGGGTGCAGATTGCACTACAGCAGGAGATCACGACGGTTAGCTATCAGGATGGTCAGTATCAGGTTGTTACGCCACAGCTCAGCCGGCAGTGCCAAAGCCTGGTGATTGCCAGCGGCGGCCTAAGCCTGCCCAATCTCGGTGCTACCGCCTTTGGTTACCAACTGGCTGAGCAATTTGGCTTAAAGGTGCTGCCACTGCGCGCCGGCTTGGTCCCGCTAACCTGGCAACCGGCCGATAAAGCCGTGTTTGAAGAAATCAGCGGCGTATCGCTGCCGGTGACCGCCGAGGCCAATGAGGTGCTGTTTCCGGAAGATATGCTGTTTACCCATCGCGGCTTAAGCGGCCCGGCAATTTTGCAAATCTCCAACTATTGGCAACCTGGCGATGCGCTGACGATTAACCTGCTGGCAGGCCAAGACTTAACCGCGCTGCTCACCGAGTTGCAGCAACAGCATCCGGCGCAGGAGCTAAAAACCGCATTGGCACGGGTGCTACCCAAGCGGTTGGTGGAGAAATTATTAGAGCTGAAGCTGTTTCAAAATCAGCCGCTAAAAGCGCTAAATCCAAAAAGTATTGAGCGGCTGGTCGACAGCCTGCAGCACTATATTTTTAAACCGAACGGCACTGAGGGCTACCGCACAGCTGAAGTGACCCTAGGTGGTGTCGATACCGATGAGCTATCGTCCAAAACCATGGAGACCAAAAAACAGCCGGGTCTGTATTTTATCGGCGAGGTAGTCGATGTTACCGGTTGGCTCGGTGGCTACAATTTCCAATGGGCCTGGAGCTCCGGCTGGGTCGCCGGGCAGTATTGTTGAATAAGAAGCAAGATGAAAAAACTTTCTAAAGTACAACTTAAACAACAGGCCGCAGTAATGGCGGCGGTGACCAGTCTGGAGCAGCAGGCGCAGGCGGAATTAGCCGGTGTCGTGCAGGCCTGGTTTAGTATGGAATATGAAGCCTTTCCGGGTTCGTTGCTGGTGCGGCTGCAATTTGCCGAGCAGGCACAGTTAGAGGCAGCGCAGCCACAGTTATTGCTGTGGCAAAAGCGGCTGAGTGCGTTAATGCTAAAAAAGGGTTATGTGCTAAAAGATTTGCGTAAACATCTGGTGTTTACACTAAGCGGGCCGGAGGATTAATCCGGCCTGTTATGCTCCGGCGCGCTGCGTTAGTCTTTTTGCAGCAGATAATCCAGTAACTGAAAATAATCTTCGTTTGACTGAATATCATCCGGTAACTCAGTACCGACCAGATACTTACCCTTTACCACAATCGCCGGCACACCCTGAATACGGTTATCCAGCATTTCGCGGTTAGCTTGTTCCATCATGGCTCTGGCCTGCTCTGAGTTAGCCAGTTCGCTGAATTGGCCGGCATCCAGCTGATGCTTTGCCAAAAAGCTATTGATAGCCGCCAGATCGGGCAGCGCATTTTTCTCGGTGCGCTGTTGACGATACAGCGCAAACAAGTCATCAAAATGCGCACTTTGACCGGCCAGTTGCAGGGCGTAGAACACGCTGGCATCAAAAGCCCAGCGCTCGCCTAAAGCAGGATGGCGGCGTAGCAGCGAGACTTGTGGCCGCTCAGCCAGATAGGCTTTTAACAGTGGTTCAAAATTCTGACAATGCGGACAACCGAGCCAGAAATATTCGGTTAAGCCTTGCTGCGCAGCCGGATCCGTTAACGGGGCGCTCATGACTTGATAGTGTTTACCTGCAGTAAAGACACGACTTGGCACAGTGCTGACAGCCACTTCAGGCTCTGGGGTATTTTGCTGTGGCGAGCAGGCGCTGAGTAACAGGCTAAGGCATAACAGAGCAACAAACTTCATAATAATCCTTAAAATCTAAGCAGCAGGGTGGATGAGCTGTCGCAGTGTAGTAACTTTAGCCGGCCGTGACAATGCTGTGGCAGATGGCGCGCGACGCAGTACACAGCACACTCGGTAAAATCAGGTTATGATAGGCTGATTATCAGCGACAAATGGATAGAGCATGCAATATTTTCTCGGCGCTTATGCCGCCTCTCCGAATACCACTGGCTGGGACCCGGATCTTGAAGCTGCGTATTACCGTAGTCTGGCCTCGCTGGCTAGTGTTAAAGGTTTAGAGCATCCGTTTCTGGGGCAGCTGCATCAATACGATGACAATTGGTTCTTACAACAGTTAGCGCCACATTGGGACTATGTTTTTACTACCATTCCCGGGGTAATGAATGCATTAGCGCAGCAGCCTGGTTTTGGCTTGGCCTCAACCGACGAAGCCGGCCGCCAGGCAGCGCTGCAATTTATGCGCTCAGCGCAGCAAGCTGTGCATAAACTTAATCAACACCTTGGCCGTCGGGCAGTCACCGCCATTATGCTGCACAGCGCCCCGGCCCGTAACAAAGTGGCTGGTAACGCCGAGTGTTTCGCCGCATCGCTACAAGAGCTACTTAGCTGGGATTGGCAAGGTGCTCGCCTAGTGGTTGAGCATTGTGATGCGTACTTACCACCGCAAGTACCGTCGAAAGGCTTTCTTAGCCTGCAGGATGAACTGGTGGTACTTAGCCAATTAAAACAGCAAGGCGCGGCGAACCTGGGTGTGGTAATTAACTGGGGACGTTCGGTCTTTGAAGGCCGGGATCCCGCCACTGCTGTGCAACATCTGCAAGCCGCAAAAACAGCTGGTTTATTGGCCGGATTAATGTTTTCCGGCGTATCCGATGCAGAGAGTGAGTATGGCGCCTGGCGTGATAGTCATCAGCCGATCCGCAACGCCTTGCAGCCAGAGCTGGGCTCGCCAGTGTCCTGGTTAACGGAGCAGCAAGTAGCCGCTGCCCTGGCGGCAGCCGCGCCACTGCAGGCATTGACCGTATTGGGGTTGAAAATAGGCGTACGACCACATACTGCTAATCTGGCCGAGCGCCTGGCATTATTACAGGCGCAGCTAAACATTTTGCAGCAACAACATACCGCGATAACTGAACAAGGGGAGCAAGCATGAAAGCTGTAGGGTATCAACAATCGCTAGCTATTACTGAACCAGCTGCTTTGTTAGACATAGAACTGCCGCAACCGGTTGCTACCGGACGCGATTTGCTGGTAAAGGTCGCAGCGATTTCTGTGAATCCGGTCGATACCAAGGTCCGGAAACGGGCGGCGCCACCAGTGGGTGAATATAAGGTGCTGGGTTGGGACGCGTCAGGTGAAGTGGTCGCGGTCGGGCCGGAGGTTAGCAATTTTCAGGTCGGCGATCGGGTTTACTATGCCGGTGCTTTGCAGCGCCAGGGCTCGAATGCCGAGTATCAGTTAGTCGATGAGCGGATTGTCGGTAAAATGCCGGCCAACCTGAATTTTGAGCAGGCCGCCGCCCTGCCGTTAACAGCGTTGACGGCCTGGGAGTTATTGTTTGATCGTCTGGAATTAGCCACGCCCAGCTTAAAGCACCCTAAGCCGGTATTACTGGTTACCGGCGCGGCCGGCGGTGTGGGTTCGATTCTGGTGCAACTGGCTCGACAGCTGACCACGGTGACTGTGGTTGCTACCGCTTCGCGGCCGGAAACCCAGCAATGGGTGAAAGAATTGGGCGCGCATTATGTAGTAGATCACAGCCAGCCATTGATCCCGCAATTACAGCAACTGGGTATTGCTGCGGTGAGTCATGTTGCCAGCCTGACGCAAACCGATCTGCATTATGCGGAACTGGTGCAGCTGTTAGCGCCGCAAGGCAAATTGGCACTGATCGACGATCCGGCAAATGGCATCGATATTATGCCGCTGAAACAAAAGAGTATTTCAGTGCATTGGGAGTTTATGTTTACCCGCTCGCTGTTTAGTACGGCGGATATGGTGGTGCAGCAACAAATTCTCAACGATTTAAGCCGGCTGATTGAGCAAGGCCAAATTAAAACGACGCTGAAGCAGAGCTATGGCACCATTAATGCCAGCAATTTAAAACAAGCTCATGCGTTACTCGAATCGGGTAAGGCGGTAGGTAAAATCGTATTAAGCGGGTTCTAGCGGCATCGCTGGCTGCGGTTCATATCGCAGCCAGCATAATGTCAGTCTCAGGCAATTTGCTGATCGTTATCAAAGCTACTGTAGTAAGCTTTAAATAGTACCTTTTCCAGCGCCAGTTGCATCGCCACATTGATTGGGTAATGTTTATTCCCTAAATCATAATCCAGCTGGCTAACCTGCTCTTTAGCATGCATCATTAGCGGCGGTGGCTGTTCCGTCAGCATAATCAGGTGCTGCTGGTAACGCTCGGCTTTATCGCTTTTAATGGTTTTACACACCGATAGTGACGTTTGTTTTTGTTTGTCACGGTAGCCGGCAGCGCCAAATACCCGACAAATGCTTGGCCGCTGCTGATAGACAGTGCAATGCCCTTGCTTGCCATCAAAAGACAGCCGTTGATAAAAAAAGCAGCCAGAAACCTCTGGTAACTCTTCGAGTTGTGTCAGTGTCTGCTCTGCCTTACCCTGATCAAACAGGTGTAATGCCAGCGGCAACATTTCCAGCACGGTCGCTTCAATGGTGGTTTGAGTACAACACTCACCACAACCACTGCGGCAGGTTAGGCCGCTAGCTTGCTGATAACTGGAAAAGGTGTCCGCCATTTCGCCATACACAGCCTCAACACGACGCGATAATTCACGCAGTCGTTGCATACAGACTCCGAACGAAATAACTGTAAATGAATAGTCAAATAGAAACGGCGGAATTGCCGCTGCGCCATTTTAAATGGCGCTTTATTACCTGCGCAAGAGGGGGGCGAAAATATAGTCAGTTCGGGCGGGGTTGCGGCAATGCCAGGGCGGTAATGGCGACTAACAGCAGTAAGCCAGGATTAAGCCAGTCGGTAAAACCGGCTAAATGCCTGGCTTGTACCAGTAGCAAGCAGAGCGTTGCCAGGGTGCTTAGCAGCGCATAACGCGGTGCGCCGGCCAGGTTAGTGGTCAGGCTAACCAGTAAAGCTTGAATAATGCATAAACTTAAGGTCAGGCTAACACAGCTAAACAGTAATTTGAGTTTCAATTCGCCATCGGCATACAGCGGGCTAAACAGCAGTAACAAGGCGCTGGCGGTGGCCAGCGCATTAAGCAACCTGGCCCAGCTGCCAGACTGGCGCAGTAAAGTCAGACGACAGTAATGGGTCAAGGCCAATAAACACAGCCCGACACTGATATAAAGCAACACCGGGTTTAACTCCGGATAGGTTGGCCATAACAAGCTGAACCCTAAGCCGTTTAGCACACTAAGTACCAGGGCAAAACACAGGTAGAATAATGCCAGGCTGATGTAGGCCGGGTTACGATGCGCTCTGGCAATGGCGAGGGTAAATACAACCAGCAGCAGTAAGGCGCCAGTGAGCAGCGCCTCACCAACTAATTGCTGCTGCTCTTCGGCCATCAGGATGGGCAAGGTCCCCAGTTTTACCTGGGTACCGAGCAGAGCGGCGTCCTGGATCTGTAGCAAATAGCTGTGCTGTTCGTTAGCTTTGAACTGGATCGGCTGGCTGTAGCCGCGTAACGGCAACGCCCTTTCACTGTAGGGCAGTAGGCTGCCACTTTTGCCCAGCAGTTTGACACTGGGAATTTCAGGCTGCAGTTGATAAAAGCTAATGCGGTCAGCCGGCAAAAACGGGTAATACAGCATGGCTTGCCAGCTTTCCGGATAAGGATTGCTGACCTTAATCAATAGCCATAGTACTTGTTGCTCATTGAGACGTAAGGTGGCTTGCCGTCCGCTCAGTGGCCGGAAGCTATGAAACTGTGCCGGATCGCGTACCAATTGTTCGGCGGTCGTGCTTGCCGGTGTGATCTGATATTGCAGATTACCAAGCAGTAATGCCTGTTGTAATAATTGTTCAGCTTGCGGTGCCGGTTGCTCCTGAGCCAAACAGGGAAGGCATAACAGTGCCAGATACAGCCAAACTGCTCGCAGCGACAACAAATTAAGATTCTCCAGTTTAGACGTGCAGATGGCTTGATGCGACACCCGCTTTAGCGGATAAATAGAAGCATGATAATAGAACAGAGGGATCGTCATGTACAAGTTTGTTGTTGCAGCCTTGCTGCTTGCGTTATCAGGATTGGTTTCGGCTACTGATGCGGAGCGTGGCCGGCAGAAAGCCGCCGTCTGTGTTGCCTGCCATGGCGCGGATGGTATAGCGGTTATCGCCGAATACCCAAATCTGGCCGGTCAAAAAGTGAAATACCTGCAGTTAGCGATTAAAGCCTATCGCGACGGTGAGCGCCGTCATGCGGTAATGTCACCGATGGCGGCAGGATTATCTGAACAAGATATTGCTGATATCGCGGCCTTTTATGCCAGTTTACCCCCAGCAGGGACATCTTCATCTAAATAACGGCAAATTTCTGTCATAAAATCATCGCCATAGCGGCTGAGTTTCGTCTGTCCGACACCGCTGACACTGAGCATGGTTGGTTGATCTGTTGGCAGTTTCTGGCACATATCAATCAGGGTGGCATCACTGAATACCACAAAGGGTGGCACATCATCCCGCTCGGCGATGGCTTTGCGTAGCGCCCGTAACCGGGCAAATAACACCCGATCATAGTGTTGCACAGCCAGTTTGCTGCTGGCCATTTTGGGTGCGCTTTGTAAGCGCGGTACCGCCAGTTGTAGCCGTTGTTCACCGCGCAAGATAGGCCGTGCCACCGGCAGCAAGCGTAATACCGAGTGATGACTGATATCCTGTTGCAATAAGCCATGGTGAATCAATTGCCGGAAGATACTTAACCAATAATCGTGACTCAGCTCCTTGCCCAGACCCCAGGTGGAAAGTTTATCGTGGCCTAAATCCAGTACCTTTTGGCTCTGGCTGCCGCGCAATACTTCAATCACATGATGCAAACCAAAGTTTTGATTAACCCGGTACACACAAGACAGTGCCTTTTGCGCCAGTTCAGTGCCATCAAAGCGTTGTGGCGGATTCAGGCAAATATCACAATTACCACACGGCTGTTGCCGGGCTTCACCAAAATAGTTCAGTAACACTAAACGCCGGCACGTCTGAGCTTCAGCGAAAGCAGCCATCGATAAAAAGCGCTGCCAGGTCACTTCAGCCCTCTGATTGTTCTCTTCGGTTTGCAACCAACGTTTCATCCGGCCAATGTCGGCCGGATCGAATAACAGCAAAGCTTCTGCCGTAACGCCGTCGCGACCGGCGCGGCCGGTTTCCTGATAATACGCCTCGATGGTGCGTGGCAATTCAAAATGCACGACAAAGCGGATATTAGGTTTATCAACCCCCATACCAAAAGCGACAGTGGCAACAATCAGCGCCAGGTCATCACGTTTAAAGGCATCCTGTACCTGCTGCCGATGCGCGGCATCATGCCCAGCGTGATAAGCGGCGGCTTTAAAGCCTTTTTCCTGTAGCTGGGCCGTCAACTCATCGACTTTACGCCGCGAGCTACAGTAAATGATGCCGCTATGGTTTTCTTGTTGCTTCAGGTACGCCAGCAACTGCTCCAGCGGCCGGAATTTTTCCTGTACCGTATAGCGGATATTCGGGCGGTCAAAGCTGCCGCGATGGATAAAGGGTTGCTGTAACGCCAGCTGCTGCACGATATCCTGCTGGGTCGCCGGATCGGCCGTAGCGGTTAACGCCATTACCGGTACGCCGGGGAAATGTTGCCGCAGCTGCGCCAGTGCCATATAGTCTGGCCGGAAATCATGGCCCCACTGAGAGACACAATGGGCTTCATCAATGGCGAACAGGCTAACGCCGACTTCCTGCAAGCGCTCAATAAACTGCGGCTGTAACAAGCGCTCTGGCGCGACATACAGTAACTTTAACTCGTCATAACGCAGCTGATTCAGTACCTCCAGCACCGCTTCGCGGCTCAGGCTGCTGTTAACATAGGCCGCTGCGATACCATTGGCCTGCAAGGTGTCGACCTGATCTTTCATCAGTGACATCAATGGGGAAACCACGACAGTGACTTTGGGTAATTGCAGCGCGGGTAACTGATAACAGAGTGACTTGCCGCCGCCAGTCGGTAGCAACACAAAACAGTCCCGTCCGGCCAGAGCCGCAGCAATGATTTCAGCCTGACCATCTCGCCAACTGCTGTAACCGAAGATCTGTTTTAACGCTGTAAGCAGTTGCTCGGGCACCCGGACTCCACCTGTTTGCAAAACCGCTATTGTATGCAGAAAAGCCGACGGTTTATAGTCCCGCTTACTTTGCTGGAGACGATTAAGCCATAACGCTGCAAGCAATTGGCTTAGCAGTGAGGGAATTATGACTCCGGAATAAGGACATAAAGATTAAGGCGTACCGATCGTGCTTGGCACGAGGCTCGTCTTAACTGTATGTTATGTCTAACCTTTGCGTTTAGGTGTACACTAGAGTCCAATAGCAGCAGTGGGGGCGCTTATGTTAAGTTGGGTCGATATTCTGGCCTTGGGCTGGTTTAGTCTGGTATGGAGTGGTTATACGCTGTATGCCAAGCGCAAGGCTAAGGTAGTGAGTTGTTTATCCTTTGAAATGCGCCGTAAACGCAATCACTGGATGCAACAGATGCTGCGCCGCGATAATAAAATGGCCGACGTCGGCTTGATTTCCACACTGGAACGCAATGTGTCGTTTTTCGCCTCAAGCTGTTTGCTGATTCTGGCCGGTTTGTTGACGGTATTAACTTCCAGTGAGCGGCTAAGTCATGTACTCAGCGGCTTGATCCCGTGGAGTGTGCAGTCGGAAACGCAAATTCAGGTAAAAATTCTGCTGTTAGCCTTTATTTATGTGTTTGGTTTTTTTCAGTTTACCTGGTCGTTACGCCAGTATGGCTTTGGCGGTGTGTTAATCGGCGCTGCGCCGGACGGTAAAGCCCTGACTGACGAAGAACAACTGTTGTACGCTAACCGCACGGCTAAAGTCATTGATCAGGCCGGTCACTCGTTTAACTATGGCTTAAGAGCTATATACTTTTCGCTGGCCGCTTTGACCTGGTTTATTGATGCCTGGATCTTTATGGTGGTGACGGTGCTGGTAGTGCTGATCCTGAAACAGCGGGAATTTCACTCTAAAATTTTGAAAGCCTTACAGGAATGCTGATAACCGGTAATCAGCCGGTTATCAGTACAAAGCCAACGCCCGGACTTAAGGCTGTTCAAACGCCTTAATCACGCGCACTACGCCTTCCACATTACGGGCGATATCGACGGCTTTATCTGCCTCGGGGCCGCCAACCAGGCCCATTAAAAACACTTCCTGGTTTTCGGTGATCACTCTAATGTTTAAGCCGCTGACTTGTTCATCAGCAAGCAGCTGGCTTTTTACCTTGGTACTGATCCAGCTGTCGCGGGTGCGGGTGGTCAGCGAGGTATTATTACCGAGCCGAATCTGGTTATGTACTTGTTTGACGCTTGGAATATCCTGTACCAGCCGCTGTGCTTGATCTTTGACCTGCTCGCTGGCGGTTTGCCCGGTTAGCAGCACCACACCGTTATAGCTGGTGACGTTAATATTGCTGCCCTTGGCGGTTAAGCCGTCCTGGCTCAGCGCGCGTCTGGCTTTGATTACGATACCATTGTCGTCAATTTGCGAGCCAAGGGTGCGACGGTCATTGGCGGCAGTCACCGCTGTCGCACCACCGGCAACCACTGCTGCCGCACAGCCTTGCAGCAACATCAGGGCGGCGAGAACGGGAATCAGTTTACTCATTAAAACTCTCCTTGCTGCGGAAACAGCGTCATATCAATTAACTCACATAAACAATGTAGTAAAAAGGTATAGCACTCTACTACCCGGGCTGGCCGGTGTGCTGGCACCTTGAGTTCGACATCCTGCTGATTTAACAAGCCGGATAATTCGCTACTGTTGTCAACGGTCAGCGCTATCACTTTCATATCGTTAGTCAGTGCCGCTTCCGTAGCGCGCAGTAAACTCTGTTCTGCACCATTTAGTGAAATCACTAACAGAATATCTGCAGGTTGTCCCAGCGCCCGAACCTGGCGGGCCAGATAATCATAATTGGGCTGATTAGCGGGTTGCAGGCTGGAGGCATCGGCCTGCAGCGCAAAAGCGGGTAAACAGGGCCGCTCGGTTTCAAACTGGTCCAGCAGCAATTGGGCAAAATGTCCAGCCAGACTAGCAGTAGCACCCTCACCACAGCAGATGACTTTACCACCGTTAATCAGCGCCTCAACAATCAACAGGGCGCTGCTTTCGATCGGACCGGCCAACGCTTCGCTGGTGGCGATCATGGTTTGAATATTTTCGCTAAACAGATGTCTGATATGTTCCTGCATCCTGAGTCCTGTTAACTGAAGGCGTTGGTTAGCCAGTTGTACTGGTAGGGGCCACGGCCCTCAACTGCCAGTACATCAATACGACATGGTTGGTCGCCAAGCCGGTGCAGCTGGCGGTAAAGTTGCACCGCCCTAATCACTTTAAGCTGTTTACTACGGGTAACCGCGGCCAGAGCGCCGCCATAAGCGTTACTGGCCCGATATTTTACCTCAACAAATACCCAATACTGACCCTGACGCATAATTAAATCAATTTCGCCGGCTTTACACTGAAAGTTACGGCTGACCAACTGCAGCCCCTGGGCCGCGAGATAGTCTGCGGCCAGTTGCTCATAAAGCTCGCCCTGGGTATTCATCGCGGTATTAAGGTTCCTGCACCGAAACCAGCCGGTTAGTCTGATAACTGGCCCAACTGAGCTGGCGTTGAATATCGCCCTGGGCACTGACGGTTAAGCGGCCGGTAAAGCCCGGATAGCTTAGTGACGGCAGCTGGCGTTGTTGCTTTAAACTGCCGATAAGTTGAAACGCATCGTAGCCCATCGCAAATAGTCGTTGTAAGGTTTCGTCCTGATCCGGGAACAGCTGTAAATATTGCTCACGCACCGCCTGAATATGTTGCTCGCCCAATAACCATGGCGTTTCCGTAAAGGTCAGGCCATTTAAATCGCGCAGATCATTGGCATCGCCACCCACACTAAAACTGCGTGAGCTGGCATAAACCGGTAAGCGTGGGCCGTGTTGGCTGACAGAGACATCGATAAAGGGCTTAAACATCCGGGTTTGAATTGGATCCGCAATCAGATAAATTGCGTCAATATCTTTACGGCTGTGCGGTTCCGTCTCCACCTTACCGGGGATCAGACCTGAAATCAGGCGGATGCGCTCCCGGCTGTTATCGGTTTCCAATAACCGGGTGACCAAAGCTTCTAATTCATCCCGCGCGTCAAACTGATAGCTCTCCGGTGCCTCAAAGCCCAATTGCTGCCACTGCCGGCTAAATTGCTGCGTCATGCGTTGGCTAATTACGTTGCGGGCACTGATGACCACTGGCCTTTGATAATTTTTGCGGGCAAAGAGCTGTGCCATTTGTGTCGCTTCATCTTCCATATTTAACGCGAAGTAAAAGCGATCTGGCTGTGCAGCCCGGTTGGTATCGCGGCTATTTAAAAACAAGGTCGGGTAGGACCAATCAGTTAACTGGCTGATCGCTTCCACTTGTTCCCGTAACAAGGGCCCGATAACAAAGTCGGCCTGCTGGCTGGCCAGCTGTTGTTGCAACTGTGGTACTGGCTGCTGACTGTCGAGAAAAATCAGTTGCCGGCCTGAGGTTTGATCGGCGGCAGCGGCAGCCAATAAACCATATTGTATCGCTCTGGCGTGTTGCCGGAACTGCCCGCTCAATGGCAGTAATACCGCGATCTTGCGCGGTTGGTATGGCTGTAACGCCAGCTGTTGTTGCAAGCTGGCGGGTAAGTCCGCTAATGCCGGTAAGGTTGGGTAACGTTGCCGCCAGTCGGCGAGGGCTTGTTCCAGTTGCGCCGGTTGGCCCAGATTCGCCCGCACCAGCTCTAACAAGTTAAGCCAACCCAGTGTCCGTTGTCCGGTACCGACTTTCAGGTTAGCCAGCTCGGTATTATCCAATACGCTGAGTTGCTGCCAAAGATGGTCGGGTAATTCCGGATAACTGGCAACCACCTGACGCTGGTTGGCAAGCAGTTCATCCAGCTGCAACAGTGCCCGTGCGGCAGCATAGCCGCGTTGTTGTCGTTGCTGCAGTGCAGCGCTGGCCCATAAAAACGCGGGGCGATCAGCCAGGGGAATTTGCGTCAGCGGGGTTTGTTGCAGCAGTTGCTCTGCCAGCGCCAGCTCATTATTTTGCAAATAGGCTTGTAACAGCACCAGATGGTTAGCTGCGCGGATTTGCGCCGAATCACTCAATTGCAGAGTGTCAGCAATAGCCAGAGCCAGACTGTTGTCTTGTTCAACCAGCGCCTGTTGTGCAGCTGCTAACAACTGTTGTTCGCGTGCCGAGCCCTGCAGCTGGCGTGCGCGCTGAAATAACAGCTGGGCGCTGACGGTTTCCGGCTCAGCGCTTGCCGGCGGTGGCGTAATTTCACTGGCTGTTACCGGTGTGACCTGGGTTGGCGCAGGGGTTTGCGAGCAACTGCTGAGCAGGCCGGCTAAGGCTAACAAAAAAAGAGGCTTAAATTTGCTGGTTTTCACAATGCACAGTACCATAGGCTGTTAATGGTGTTATCTTACTGACACTACCGGTTAAGCTCAAATAAATAGCGACTTATGACTAAACAAAGCGGCGCCCTCTTTGTGGTGGCTACCCCTATTGGCAATCTGGACGATATTAGCCAGCGTGCCATCCGTACCTTACAGCAAGTTAGCTGTATCGCAGCTGAAGATACCCGGCACAGTGGTAAGTTATTACAACACCTTGGGATCAGTAATCGTCTGTTCGCGTTACACGACCATAATGAAAAGCAGCGCGCGGCCAGTATTATTGAAAAATGTCTGGCTGGCGAAGATGTCGCATTAATTTCTGATGCCGGTACGCCCTTGATCAGTGACCCTGGTTACAGCCTGGTCAGGCTGTGTCGGGAAGCCGGCGTGCCGGTCATTCCGATCCCAGGCCCCTGTGCGCTGATTACTGCGCTGTGTGCCGCCGGCCTACCCACCGACAAATTCCAGTTTATTGGCTTTCTGGCGCCAAAGTCGAATCAACGGCAAACGCAATTGGCTGCAGTACCGGCAGCAGCGGGAACTATTATTTGTTATGACACCGCACGGCGGATTCTGGATACGCTGCAAGATGTTGTGGCGGTGTTTGGGCCAGAACGGCAGCTGGTGCTGGCAAAGGAACTCACCAAAACCTTTGAACATTTTGCCTGTGGTACTGCCGCAGACATTACAACCTGGTTAACAGAAGACCCGCAGCGTTGTCAGGGTGAAATGGTGTTGATGATTGCTCCGGCACCAACCAAAGCCGACGAGGCGGTCAGTGAGGAAGTGCAGCGTACGCTAAAAATTCTGTTGGCCGAATTACCACTGAAGCAAGCGGCAGCGCTGGCGGCACAAATTCATAATGAAAAGAAAAACGCGCTCTATCAGCTGGCGCTAAGTTGGCAAACAGATTAGCGTTAGCCCTTAACGCGATTCTCGCGTATAATCCGCCACGGAGTCGGCCAGGGCAATCGCTGCTTGCGCAAGCAAGGGGAGGAAAGTCCGGGCTCCACAGGGCAGGGTGCCAGGTAACGCCTGGGAGGCGCGAGCCTACGACCAGTGCAACAGAGAGCAAACCGCCGATGGCCCAGCTGTTTACAGTTGGGATCAGGTAAGGGTGAAAGGGTGCGGTAAGAGCGCACCGCGCGACTGGTAACAGTTCGTGGCACGGTAAACTCCACCCGGAGCAAGATCAAATAGGCCCCCTATGGCGCGGCCCGCGTTGGGGGCGGGTAGATTGCTGGAGGCTTAGGGTGACCTAAGTCCTAGAGGAATGATTGCCACTCTGGCAACAGAGCACAGAACCCGGCTTACCGGCTGACTCCACATCTAAAAAAAAGCCCGCGCAAATTTCGCGGGCTTTTTGCTTTCGAGGTGTTACAGGAACTTGTATTCCAGTAACAGGGTATAAGCGCGACCACGAGGATCGGCAATTCGTGGTTCCCAGGCCGCACCGGCAGCAAAGTCGTTCTGGTGCGCGGTAAACGGCGGATCCTGGTCAAACAGGTTTTTGATGCCGAAGGTAAACTTCAGATTATCAAAACCGCTGTAGCTCAGGCTGTAGTTATAGGTGGTATAACTGGTGACATCCGGATTCCAGCCACTTGGAATATAACTGCCATTACGCACACTGACCGGTAGCTCATCTTTGTAACCATCACGGAACACCTGAGTCAGGTTATGGCTCCAGTCACCTTTGACATAGCTCAGGTTCAGCGTATGTTTCCATTTAATCGGCAGGTTATAGTAACGTACGTATTCGCCTACCAGGTTGTCGCTGTACGGCAGTATTTCCAGGCCTTTGGTTTTGAACGAATCAATATAGCTACCGTTCAGATTCAAGCGCCAATTACCACCAGCAAATTCACCTGTCAGGTTGGCATCGACCTCAATACCACGGGTCAGGGTACCGCCAGAGTTGATAAAGCGGCGGTCAATCGCAATCACCTGGCCACTGCTGTCGCGGATCCAGTTAGCCTGGAATACGTCATAGTTCTCAATCAACACATCGCGTGGCGCGGAGCGAATGGTATCGGTACGTTCAATTTCCCACCAGTCGATACTAAAGTTAAAGTTATCGAATGGTGCAACGACTACCCCAAAGCTCTTCTGCTCAGACTCTTCCGGCTTCAGATCTTCTTTACCACCAAAGATTTCAACCGGCCGGATTGAGGCACAGCCAGGCACAGTTTCACTGGCGACACCGCTTGGACAGGTTGAAGGATCGGCTAAATCCAAACCAGTGTACTGCGATTCGGTATTGCCGTTGAACAGTTGGTTAAAGGAAGGGACTTTAAAACCAGTGCTAAAAGCACCCCGGAACATTAACTCTTCCATTGGCCGGTAATTAAAGCTGACTTTCGGGTTAGTAGTACTACCAAAGCCATCGTATTTATCGTAACGACCAGCCAGACTGACATCCAAGGTATCATGCAGTGGTACATAGAGCTCAACGAACACCGCCTTGATATCGCGACTCACTTTATCCAGCACGTTAGCGTTATCGAAAGGCGCATTAAAGATCGGTCGCATTTCTGCGCGTTCATCGCCGTTAAATTTAAACTCTTCACGACGCAGATCGGCACCAATCGCTGCCTGAATTTCACCGCCTGGTAACTCAAAACCCAAGCCGCCTGTTAAAGTGGCGTCGATTTGCGTCATGATGGATTCGCCACCATAGAGTTTAACACCGGCTGCTGAGGCGGCTTCCAGCGCGGCCATGCCGGCATCAGACTGGCGTTGCCCTGGCAACAGGAAGGGGTTGATTAAACCGCTGCCCAGCACTTGCTTCAACGCATCAGTATAATGGTAACCGCTACCTAATACGGAGTCTGATTCACTGGAGGCGCGGGATAGACCAACGTTGTAGTCCCAATCGAAGGCGGTAATAATGCCTTCAAACGCCGCCATCATTCGATAAGACGTGGTTTCCGTATCAATTTCACGCGGACCACAGGCCATACAACGCCAGCGGTAGGCAATACGCTCACCATAGTTAAGCTGGTCGGCGCCAAAATAATTAGCTAAAGCAGCATACACCTGATCATAAGCTGCGCCGGTACTGGGATACCAAGTATCAGGTGTAAACGTTGCACCGGGAGAGATTTGATTCGGTTCAAAAGCTTTACTGACTTCAACTTTAGAGGCGACTAGCTCGACATAAGCGCTATGGTTCTCGTTAAGCTTAAAGGATGCGCGGCTGATAAAATCCAGGCTATCCTGCGGCTGTTGGATGCGCGCGGCAGCCGGGTAGTCCCAGGCACAGGCATAGCGCGAAGATAATGAACTCCATAGGCGTTCATCATAAGGTCCCATATTATCGCCGCCGGCCGCACAACCCGCGCCACCCGGCAAGTCCAACGTATTAATCGCAATTACAGTCAAACCATCGCGTGGATCACGCAGGCCAGTGCCAATCAAATTAGGCTGACTGGCCGGACGGTTAAAGACGGTGGCAAAAGGAGTACCGCGGGTATCAGGTGATAAACCACGCTCGGGTTGGAAAGTGTTGGAGAAAGCCCGATCGTTGCCGTCCAGTGTCTCATTCTTTTTATAAGACAGGGTACCAAAGATGTTCCAGCCATCCTGATTAATATCACCGGCACCGACAAGCAGGTTAGCACGATAGATATTACCCCCACCGGCTTCGGTGGTATCAGTGAAGGCAGAGGCTTCAGCACCGGTATAATCTTTTTTGGTAATAAAGTTGATAACACCACCGATGGCGTCAGTACCATACATAGCTGAGGCGCCATCCCGCAGTACTTCAACCCGTTCCAGGGCAGCGAAGGGAATCGAGTTTAAGTCAACTGCTCGCCCCTTCAGACCATGGGTTGCTACGCGGCGGCCGTTTAATAATACCAGCGTCGCATCAGCCCCCTGGCCGCGCAGGTTAGCGCCTGATACGCCGTTATTACCACGTTGCTCTTCTGATACGATACCGCCATTACTGGCCAGGTTATCCGAGGAGTTACCGGCAATATTCAGTTGCATTAATAATTGTTCAGCTGAGGTAATACCCTGTGCATCAATCTCTGCTTTGCTAAACACGGTTAATGGGAGTGAACCTTCAATATTGGTTCTTTTGATATTGGAACCGGTAACCCGGATGCGTTCTACTTTTGCATCTTCGGCGTCCGGTACTGCGGTGTCCTGCGCCATTACGACTGTTGAGCCCAAGCCGGCAAGGGCAATGGACTGAATGAGCCTGTTCAACTTCATTGCAATCTCTCCTGGATATTACACCCTTTATAATTATTACATCGTTACGCTGCTAGCCGTGCGGCGCTGTGCAGGGATGTAGAATTTCTGCACAAAATTAACATAGCAATCTTTTGTTGGTTTTGAAAATAATTTATGCTAAAAATCATTAAATTTTGGAATATTTCATTCCGGCGGAGTCTGTTTTGAAGCAAATGCAGCGCTTAAACTCTCTGCTCAGTCGCGCTTTACAGTTGATGACACTGTGCTGCATCCTGTTGCTGAGCAAAGCCTATAGTCAAACGTTCAGCTCAGATATTCCATTGCTGCAGCCGCAGCATCTGACAGCCGAATACTGGCTGGCCAAAGTTGCCGATGCTGATCAAGTGTTGTTAAGTGTAGAACAAATCAACGAGTTCAACCGGCAGACTTTTTTGCAGCAACCAGAAATGCTGGCCATCTCCGAGATCCCAATGAGTCGCAGCGCGAGCGAACTCAGCGCTGTGCTGCAAAAAGTCAGTGCACCTCCCGGTTCCGCCCGCTTTTTTGCCGATGGCCGGCAACTGGGTGCCGCTGATTGGGTGCCACTGCTGCAACAACTTAATCCAGAGGCGATACAAGCGGATAATCCGACCCGCTTTGGTCTGGTGACGCAAAGAGCCTTAATGCGCGCCGTGCCATCGGAGCTCAGGGTATTTAATGAGGCAATGGCGCTGGATCTGAATCGCTTTCAGGAAACGGCGGTCTTTGTCGGTGAGCCGGTGGCGGTACTGCATCAAAGTCTGGATGGCAATTGGTTGTTGGTACAAAACTATCATTATACTGGTTGGGTGCCGACAACAGCGATAGCGCTGGGCCGCCGCGAACAAGTACTAGCGTACGCCGACGCCAAACCCTTTCTGGTGGTGACCGGTGCGCGGGCGAAAACCAATTTTGTACCCGGGCAGGCGGCGATTTCCGAGTTACAACTGGATATGGGCGTACGGTTGCCACTGTTGGATGCCGCCGTGCTGGGACACAATATTCATGGCCAGAATCCGCATGCCAGCCATATCGTGCAATTACCGGTACGCGATGCTAATGGGCAATTAGTGCTAGTGCCAGCATTAATTGGCCGCAATCAGGACGTCGTAACCGGCTATTTGCCTTACACCACGCGCAATGTGGTACAGCAGGCCTTTAAGTATCTGGGGCAGCGCTATGGCTGGGGCTACGATTATAACAGTGTCGATTGTACCGGCTTTTTAGTGGATATCTTTCGTACTTTTGGGCTGTTAATGCCGCGTAACTCTGGTGAACAGGGCTATGGTGGCTTTGGCCAGAATCAACGCTTTGATGAGAGTCTGCCGGTCGCCGACAAGCTGGCCAAAGTCCACAATGCCAAAGTCGGGGATTTTATTTACCGGCCTGGTCATGTGATGTTGTATCTGGGGCAAAGTCAGGGCGAACCCTTTGTGATCCATGCCGTCTACGATTTAGCGTATTACCAGGCTGACGGCCAGTTTTACCGCGGTACTCTGAACGGTGTCGCCGTGACACCACTAACACCGCTCTATTTGAGCGAGGAGCAAAGCTATCTGCAGCGGCTCTATAATATTAAATCCTTGCGTTAACTGAGGTTAGCATGAAAATTACCGATATCCGGCTGGGCATGCTGCGGGTGCCGCTGAAAACCCCGTTTAAAACCGCATTGCGCACGGTCAATCAAATTGAAGACGTGGTGGTGATTATCGAAACTGATACCGGCCATCGCGGTTATGGCGAAGCGCCCGCTACGGCGGTGATTACCGGCGATATTCATGGTTCTATTATCGAGGCTATCCGCACGGTGATAAAACCCAAGCTGCTGGGGCAGGATATTGCTGATCTGAATCATATCTTACGGCTGATTCAGGGCTGTATCATGAAAAACTACAGTGCCAAAGCCGCCGTCGAAATCGCTGTCTATGATTTGTTCGCCCAGTACTATCAGGCACCGCTCTACAAGATGCTGGGCGGCGGCGTACCGCGGCTGACCACCGATATTACCATTAGTGTCGACTATATCGATAAAATGGTCGCCGACTCTTTGGATGCAGTAGCCAATGGTTTCGAAACCCTGAAAGTGAAGGTAGGCAAAGATATCGGTGTCGATATAGAAAGAGTCAAAGCCATTTACAATGCCGTGGCCGGTAAAGCCTTAATCCGGCTCGATGCTAATCAGGGCTGGACGGCCAAAGAAGCCGTCTACGCGTTACATAAACTGGAAGATGCCGGCGTCAGACTGGAACTGGTGGAACAACCGGTAAAATATTACGATCTGGAAGGCTTAAAATATATTACTGAGCGTGTACATACGCCGGTGATGGCGGATGAAAGCAGCTTTGGCCCGCGCGAAGTGATCGAGCTGATTAAGATGCGCGCCGCAGATATCATCAATATTAAGTTGATGAAAACCGGCGGCATCTCTAACGCCATTAAGATTGCCGATATTTGCTCGTTCTATGATATGCAGTGCATGATTGGTTGTATGCTGGAAAGCAGCATCAGTGTCGCAGCTGCAGTACATGTGGCAGTGGCTAAGGCAGATGTGATTACCAAGATCGATCTGGACGGTCCGTCCTTGTGTGCAGTTAATCCGGTCAGTTGCAGTGTTAGCTTTAATGGCCCGGATATCACTATCGGTGATGCACCGGGTTTAGGCGTGACCGCTATTGAAGGGCTGGAGATGCTGGCTTAGCCAGTATTAATTTTTTTCCAGCAAGCCCAGCAATTTATTATGCTCGGTTAATTGTTGCCGATAAGCGGTACATTGACAGAGTAATAAAAACAACAGATGACACAGGTGTTGTTGTGATTGCTGGGTGATTAGCCTCGCCAGACGCTCATCGGTTTCGGTATCCAGCGTAAACAGCGTGATATCGGCCACCGCACTCTGGGCGCTGGTTTGAAAACGGGTCAGTGAGATAATTTTCAGCTGGCGCTTTCTGGCATACAGCTCTAATTTCAGTAAGTCAGCATTCTCACCACTATCAGAAATTAACATCACAACACTGCCGGCGGGTAAAGTACGCGCTAACTGCAGGCTTAATGCCGGATCACTGTGAAATAACGCTAACTTACCTAACTCCAGTAGCCGGTTTTGCATATCGGCAGCAACGACTGCGGAATGGGCACTGCCGGCCAGTAAAATCTGCCCTGCTTGATGCAATAGCTGGGCGGCTTGTTGCAGTTTGGCATCAGGATTAATGCTTAACAAACCACGCAAACTTTGCCACAGACTTTGTTGTAATTGTTCGGCCAGTTGGCCCAGGTTGCTGAGCTCACTCGGACTTTCCGCCGGCTCGCGTTGCAAGGTTGACGCCGTAACGACAGCCTCAGTAATCGCCAGTTTTAAATCAGGGTAGCCTTTGTAGCCCAGTTTCTGGCAAAATTTCACCACACTGGACTGACTAATACCCACGGCATCCGCCAGCTGCTGCGAAGAGTAATCGCGGAGCAGGTGCGAGTTATCCAGAATAAAGTCAGCCAGTTTGCGTTCGCTGGCTGAGAGTTGGTCGAGCATGCCTTTGATTTTCAGCAGACTGAGCATAGCTAAGATCCCTGTAAGAGTCTGGTCGGCTGTTGAGACTTTATATTGAATAAATTATTCCCTAATAGCAAGTTTGCTTATTCCTACTGTGTTTTTCGCTAATTTAACCGCTAAATCATCCACTTCGCTGCAGGCCTGATCGAGACAGGATCTTATTCGATCTTTGCTACCGTTTTTACCTTGACAGTCGCTGAAGTAGCACCCTAAACTGTCTCATTGTGGGGATAAGTGGGTAATTGTGGATCATTTTGGAAAAGATGTTGCTGTCGGTGGGGAGCTCACGACAGGTAAATCGACGCCGCTGATCTGCTGGTACAGAGATAACACTTAAAAACAGGCACTGAACGATGTTTCGTGGATCATTCACTCTGACCTTAGATGACAAAGGACGGTTAGCGCTACCCGCGCGTTACCGCGACCGCCTGTTGTCTGAAAATCAGGGGCAATTGATCTGCACCATTGATTTGCACGACCCGTGTTTATTGCTGTTTCCGCTGGCTGAGTGGGAAGAAATCGAAGAAAAACTACAATCACTCTCCAGCCTGAACCCTCAGGAGCGCCGCTTACAGCGGATTCTGCTGGGTAATGCCACTGAATGCGATATGGACAAGAGCGGCCGTATTTTGCTGCCGGCTTTCTTACGGCAGCACGCAGGCCTGAATAAAAATATCCGTTTGGTGGGTCAATTAAATAAGTTTGAGATTTGGGACGAGGCCGCCTGGCAAGACCGTCTGACCGCTGATATTGAGCTGGAACAGGCGCAGGCTGGATCGGTTGAGTTATCCGAACGCTTACAGGATTTTGTACTGTAAATGACCAAGACTTCGCATATCTCGGTACTGCTGGCGGAAACCCTGGCAGGACTGGCAATCAAGGCTGATGGCATCTATCTGGATGGCACTTTCGGCCGTGGTGGTCATAGCCGGGAGATATTGCAACAACTTGGGCCTAACGGCCGTTTATACGCGATTGATCGCGATCCCGCCGCCATTGCTGCTGCAGCCCCACTGCAAGCCGATGCGCGTTTTCACATCACCCATAGCCCCTTTGCCGCCCTGGCACAGATTGCCGAACAACAACAGATTGTTGGCAAAATAGACGGTATTTTACTCGATTTAGGCGTCTCCTCCCCACAACTGGATGAAGCCGAACGGGGTTTTAGTTTTATGCGTGACGGCCCGCTGGATATGCGGATGGACCCAACCAGTGGTGTGTCGGCCGCAGACTGGCTGGCCAGTGCTGACGTAGAGGACATCAGCTTTGTGCTGCGCGAATACGGTGAAGAAAAATTTGCCTGGCGCATAGCCAATAGCATTGTCAGCAGCCGTGCCGAGCAGCCTCTGACCCGCACTGCCCAGCTGGCGGAGTTAATCAGCCGTTCAGTGCCCAAAAGCGCGAAAGAGAAAAAGCATCCGGCGACCCGGAGTTTTCAGGCGATTCGCATTTATATCAACAGTGAGCTGGAGCAAGTCAATCAGGCGCTGCAAGGCGCGTTAGCGGTATTAAAACCGGGCGGCCGGCTTTGTGTGATCAGCTTTCACTCGTTAGAAGATCGGCTGGTAAAACAGTTTATGCGCCGCAATTCTAAGCCAGCAGCGCTGCCACGTGGCTTACCGCTGACGAATGCGCAATTACAGCAGGCAGTACCGTTAAAGCTGATTGGCAAAGCCATTATGCCGTCGGACGCCGAGCTGGCTGAAAATCCCAGAGCGCGCAGCGCAGTGCTGCGGATAGCAGAGAGGACAGCGCTATGAGCCAGATCCGCCTCTCCAGTCAGATTATCCAACAATGGCGCCAGCGTAAGCTGGTGTTGCTGTTATTGGTCTGTTGTGTGTTATCGGCGCTGGCAGTGGTACAGATGGCGCATCTGAACCGACAACTGACTATTCAACAGGATTTAAATTATCAACAGCGGGATCAGCTGGATACCGAGTGGCGCAACCTGTTATTAGAGCAGCGCGCTCTCGCTGAACATAGCCGGGTGGAAGAAATTGCCCGCCGGCAGCTGAATATGCAACGTCCCAGCGGCGACCGTGATATCAGGGTGCAACAGCCATGAAAAAACCGGCCATGAAAGCACAAGCGAAAACCAGAAAGCACCCTGCGGTGTTGGGCTGGCGCTTTGCCTTTGTGCTGCTGAGTATCAGCACGGTCTTCGTGGCATTGGTGGCCAGAGCCGCCTGGCTGCAGGTGGTTGAGCCGGATATGCTGGTGACCCAGGGTGATTTACGCACACTGCGGGTGGAATCCGACAAAGTGTTGCGCGGCATGATTCTCGATCGCCACGGGGAAGCCATGGCAGTCAGTGTCCCGGTAGAGGCCATCTGGGCCGATCCGAAAGAAGTGATCGAGCGCAATGCGGCTGCCGATGAACGGCGCTGGCATGCACTGGCCGATATACTGCAAATGACACCACAACAATTACTGCAACGCATTGGCGATAATCCGAGCCGCCGTTTTGTGTATCTGCAACGTCAGGTCAACCCGGCTGTGGTGGATTATGTACGCAAATTAAAAGTACCTGGTATCCATTTCCGGCAGGAGTCGCGGCGTTATTACCCAGCAGGTGAAGTTGCTGCTCAACTGATTGGTTTTACCAATGTCGACGATGTAGGCGTCGAAGGCATTGAAAAACGCTTTAACGAAGTCTTGACCGGAACCGCTGGTCGCAAGGTGTTCCGCAAAGACGCCAAGGGCCGCGAAATTGAAGTACTGGAGCGCGAGGCCTCGCAAGAGCCAGCCAATGTGGTATTGAGTATTGATCAGCGGATTCAGGCGGTGGCCTATCGTGAGTTGAAAAAGGCGGTGCTGTCACACGGTGCCGCCTCAGGCTCCGCAGTGGTGGTCGATGTGCATACCGGTGAAATTCTGGCGATGGTCAATAGCCCGTCGTTTAACCCGAATAATCGCCGCAATACGCCGGTGCACCGCTTCCGCAACCGCGCCATTACTGACACCTTTGAGCCGGGCTCGACCATGAAGCCACTGGCGGTATTGAGTGCGCTGGAATTTGGTACCGCGGAGCTTGATACGATGGTTGATGTCAGTCCCGGCGTGATGCGTATCGGCGGCAGCTGGGTCCGTGATCCGAATAACTACGGCAGTCTGAGCCTGGGTGGCATTATTCAGAAATCCAGCAATATGGGCGTCGCCCGTTTGGTGTTGCAAATTCCCCATCAGCATGTCGTTGGTCTTTATCATAACCTGGGACTGGGGCAGGATACCGGCACCGGTTTAACCGGTGAGAGCAGCGGCATCTTTAGCTTCCGCCAGCGCTGGTCTGACTTTGAACGCGCTACCTTCTCTTACGGCTATGGCTTATCAGTTACTGCTGTGCAGTTAGCCCGCGCATACGCCGCTATCGGCAACGGTGGCATCAGCCGGCCTTTGACTATTCTGAAAACTGCCGAACCCGAAACCGGCGAGCAGGTACTAAAACCGGAATATGCCGGCGCCATGCTGGAAATGATGGAAGCCAGTATTGCCCCGGGCGGCACTGCCACCCGCGCCCAGATCCCCGGTTATCGGGTCGGCGGTAAGACTGGTACTGCCCGTAAAGCAGTGGCCGGCGGTTATGGTGATGACTATATCGCCTCCTTTGCCGGCGTTGGCCCCATTAGTAATCCGCGTCTGGTTACTGTGGTGGTCATCAACGAACCAGCCGGTGATTTCTATCATGGTGGTGAAATTGCAGCGCCTGTATTTGCGCAAATTATGGGCGCGTCGATGCAACTATTAAACTTGCCGCCGGATGCACAGACCCGGCCGAAAATCACTGCAGTACCAAGGGGGCAAAATGCCGGTTAACAGTCAACACTGGTTAGCAGCCTATCACCCTGAAGTACCTGCCGTGGCGTTACAGCAGCTGCGCATTGACAGCCGCCAGGTACAGGCCGGTGATGTGTTTATTGCCCTAGCAGGCAGTAAAACCGACGGCCAACAGTTTATTACTGCGGCGCTGGCACAGGGCGCCGCCTTAGTTCTCACCGCCAGCGGCAGCTTTGCTGATCCGCGTGTTCTGGTGATGCCGCGCCTGGTTGAATTACTGCCGGAATTGGCTGCTGCTTTCTATGGTCATCCACAGCAACAATTAACGCTGGTAGGCGTAACCGGCACCAACGGCAAATCCTCTGTTAGCAGTTTTATTGCCCAGCTGGCGGGCCAGCTCGGCATCCCCAGTGCGGTGATTGGTACCTTGGGTTATGGGCCCTGGGATCAGTTAACACCGCTGGCCAATACCACGCCGCACTTTGTCGACCTGCAACGCATTTTCGCTGGCTTTGTCGCTGCTGGCATTAAGCTGGTGGCGATGGAAGTGTCATCGCATGCGTTGGTGCAGCAGCGGGTCGCCGGGCTGACATTTAAAGTGGCAGTATTTACCAATCTGAGTCGCGACCATCTGGACTATCACGGTTCGATGGACGCTTATGCGGCGGCCAAAGCGTTATTGTTTCAGGCGACACAAAGTGAGCTGGCAGTGCTAAACCTGTCTGATGCAACCGGCCGCAGCTATGCTGCAACCACTACCTTACCGGTATTTGCCTATGGTAAGACCGCAGACTGCCCCGAAGCTGACGCCTTAAGTTATCGCTGCGCCGCACCCAATCCACAAGGCGTATTCTGCGAGTTACAGCAGAGTGGTGTCGAGTACAACCTACAGCTACCGCTACTCGGTGAATTTAACGTGCAAAATGCGCTGGCAGCCATCCGTTGTTTACAGGCGTTGGGTCAGCCGTTAACGGCATTGCTCACGGCTGCTGCTCAACTGCAACCTGTTGCCGGACGGATGGAACAATATCCGTTGGCAACCGGTGCGACGGTCGTGGTGGACTACGCCCATACCCCGGATGCACTGCAACAAACCTTATTAGCGTTGCGGGCGCATTGTTTAAATCATCTGTGGTGCGTATTTGGTTGTGGTGGAGACCGCGATAAGGGCAAGCGGCCGCTGATGGGGCAGATTGCCGAACAGCTAGCGGACCATCTGATTCTCACCTCTGATAACCCGCGCAGCGAAGACCCGCTGCAGATCCTGCAGGATATTGCCGCCGGGCTCAGTGAAAACTGCAGCTATACGTTAGAACCTGACCGCCAGTTGGCGATCAAACTGGCCCTGCTGCAGGCACAACCGGATGATATCGTGCTGATTGCCGGCAAAGGCCATGAAACTGAACAAATTATTGGTACGGTAGCACACCACTATGACGAGCGCGCTTATGTCCGCCAACTACAACAGGAGATGGCATCATGATTCGTATGCGGTTATCTGAGTTGGCAGCCATATTACAAACCCCGTTGGTCGGTGCAGATCCGGTGATCGACAGTATTAGCACCGATAGCCGTACTCTGGAAGGCGCGGCGGTATTTCTGGCGCTAAAAGGGGCTAATTTTGACGGCAACCAGTTTTTAGCCGAGGTGGCTGCTAAAGGTGCAGTCGCCCTGATTTGTAGCCAGGTACCGCCACTGGATATCCCATACATTCTGGTGCCGGATGGTCGTCGGGCACTGGGGCAGCTTGGCGCTGCGTTAAAGCAACGCTTAGCCCCGAAAACGGTCGCCATCACCGGCAGTGCCGGCAAAACCACGGTTAAAGAAATGCTGGCGGCTATTCTGCAGCAACAAGGTCCGGTGCTGGCTACTGCAGGTAATTTTAACAACGATATCGGTGTGCCTCTGACGCTGTTACGGCTTACTGAACAGCACCGCTTTGCCGTGCTGGAACTGGGCGCCAACCATCCGGGTGAAATTGCTTATACCACAGCTCTGGTTAAACCCGATGTGGCACTGATCACCAATGCCGCGGCCTCACATCTGGAGGGTTTTGGTGATATTTACGGTGTGGCCCGGGCGAAAGCCGAAATTTACCATGGCTTAACCGCCAGTGGCGTCGCCATTGTGTCACTGGACAGTGACTACAGCGATTACTGGCTGGCGCAGGTTGTTGCCCATCCATACCGCACTTTTAGTATTGAAAATCCGGCAGCCGATTTTTATGCCAGTGCTATCCGGTTAGATGAAGTGGGTTGTGCCCACTTTGTGCTGCATCACGCCGGTGCTGAGCAACAGATTCAGCTGCGGATCCCGGGTCGGCATAACGTGGCCAATGCGCTGGCAGCCGCAGCGGCGGCACTGGAGCTTGGCTTAAGTTTACCGCAGGTGCAGCAAGGTTTACTGCAGATGCAAGCGGTAAAAGGCCGAACTAACATCGTGCAGGTTAAACCCGGTTTCCGGCTGATTGATGATACCTACAATGCCAATGTTGAATCGGTAAAAGCTGCCATTGATTTATTGGCCAGCTACTCCGGCTTTCGTGGCTTGTTGCTTGGCGATATGGGCGAGCTGGGTGCCAATGCGCGTTTATACCACGAACAGATTGGTGATTATGCGAAAAAGGCCGGTATTAATCTGTTATTCACTGTTGGCGTGTTATCACAGAGCGCCAGCGATAGCTTCGGGCCGGCAGGGGCGCATTTTAGTCAGCGCCAGAGCCTGCTCGAGCAATTAATGCCACTGTTGGCTGGCAAATCGGATGTCACGCTGCTGGTGAAAGGTTCACGCAGTGCGCGGATGGAATTAGTAGTACAAGACTTGCTAGAACGTAGTCAGCAGGAGACCAGCCCATGTTAGTGTGGTTAGCAGAATATTTAACCCAATATATCAGTGCCTTTAACGTCTTTAGTTATTTGACGTTCCGCGCCATTCTTGGCGTACTTACTTCTTTACTGCTAAGCCTGTATTTTGGTCCTAAGCTGATTGCCGCTTTGCAGCGGATGCAGATTGGCCAGGTAGTCCGTAATGATGGTCCGGAAAGCCATTTCTCGAAAAAAGGCACGCCAACTATGGGTGGCTTGCTGATCCTCGGCTCCATTCTGGTATCGACCCTGTTATGGGCCAACCTCGAGAACAAATACGTCTGGGTGGTGCTGTTTGTACTGGTTAGTTTTGGTGCTATCGGTTTTGTCGATGATTACCGCAAAGTGATCCGCAAAGATCCCAAAGGTTTGATTGCGCGCTGGAAGTACTTCTGGCAGTCATTGTTTGCCATCCTTACAGCTTTTTTCCTGTATGCCACCGCTGAGCGGCCAGCCGAAACGGCCTTATTGGTTCCGTTCTTGAAGGATGTGATGCCACAGCTGGGCCTACTGTTTATCGCGCTGAGTTACTTTGTCATTGTCGGTACCAGCAATGCAGTGAACCTGACAGATGGTCTGGACGGCCTGGCGATAGTGCCCACTATTATGGTGGCCGGTGCCTTTGCCATTATTGCTTACGCCAGTGGTAACGTGAATTTTGCCAGTTATCTGAATATTCCGTTCTTACCCTATGCCGGTGAGCTGGTGGTGTTCTGCGCGGCCTTAATTGGTGCCGGTTTAGGCTTTCTGTGGTTTAACACTTACCCGGCACTGGTGTTTATGGGCGATGTCGGCTCGCTGGCACTGGGCGCCGTGCTGGGGGTTATTGCCATTTTAGTCCGCCAGGAAATTGTGCTGTTTATTATGGGCGGCATCTTTGTGATGGAAACGCTGTCGGTGATTTTACAGGTTGGCTCATACAAGCTGCGCAAACAACGGATTTTCCGGATGGCACCGATCCATCACCATTACGAATTAAAAGGCTGGCCAGAGCCACGGGTTATCGTGCGCTTCTGGATCCTTTCCATCATCTTTGTGCTGGTGGGTTTAGCCACCCTGAAACTGAGATAAGGTTATGCAGGATTTATTGACCGCAAAACGTATCGCCGTCGTTGGGCTGGGCCAGTCAGGTCTGGCTACGGTGCGTTTTTTGCTGTCAAAAGGCATTAAACCGGTCTTGATGGATACCCGCAAGCAACCGGCAGGTCTGGAGCAGATCGCCGCCGAAAAAGTCGATGGTATTTATCTTGGTGAACTGGATGCCAACCGCCTGGCGCAGATGGAACTGATTATTGTCAGCCCCGGCTTGTCGGTAAAACATCCGGCACTGCGTTTTGCCAAATTACAGGGCGCGAAGGTGATCGGCGATGTTGAGCTGTTTGCCTGCTACAACACTAAGCCGGTGGTGGCTATTACCGGCTCTAATGGTAAGTCGACCGTAACTAAGCTCACCGAAGCGATGTTGCAGCACAGCGGCATTCAAGCGCTGGCGGCCGGTAATATCGGTTTACCGGTTTTGGATGCGCTGGCTAAAACCGAGACTGAGGTTTATGTACTGGAGTTGTCCAGCTTTCAACTGGAAACCATGGCTAGCCTGCAGTTAGTTGCCGCGGCCAATCTGAATGTCAGTGCCGACCATTTAGATCGCTATCAGGATCTGGCGGATTATGCTGCGGCAAAACAACGCATTTATCAACACAGTGCGCTGGCAGTATATAACGCCGATGATGCGCTAACTATACCCGCAGTGGCGACACAGGTCTTAGCCCTGAGTTTAACGGATAACAGCAGCGGTTTCGGTATCGTGCAACATCAGGGACAGGACTACCTGCTGGTGGCCGGTGAGCCTTTATTGCCCGTCACCGAAATGAGCTTATTTGGTAAACACAATCAGTTTAATGCGCTGGCCGCCGCGGCGTTAGCACTGGCAGCAGGTGCCAGTCGCCAGGCTATTGCCAGCACGTTGCGCAGTTTCCGTGGTCTGGCCCATCGCTGTGACCTGGTCGCAGAGCGCCATGGTGTGCGCTGGGTTAACGATTCTAAGGGCACCAATATTGGCGCCACTCTGGCTGCGCTGGCAGGTTTACGCAGCAGCGTGGCTGGTAAGTTGATCCTGATTGCCGGCGGTGACGCCAAGGGCGCCGATCTGACTGAACTGCAACCGGCATTGCAGCGCGATGTACAGCAATTGATTACCTTAGGCCAGGATGGGCCAGCCATTGCCGCCTTACTACCGGACAGTATTCAGGTTAAAACGATACAACAGGCGGTTAAAACCGCGGCTTCGCTGGCTCAGCCCGGTGATATGGTATTGCTGTCGCCGGCTTGTGCCAGCCTGGATATGTTTAAAAGCTATGCCGACCGCGGTGAACAGTTTGCTGCAGCTGTTCGGGAGTTAAAGCCATGAAAGTCATGTTATTAGGTGGTCGCTTTAACCCCTTGCCCCGCTTGGATAGCTGGTGGCAAAGCAAGGATCAGGGCACCTTTGACAATATTTTCCTGACGGCGCTGTTATTGGTGCTGGCCTTTAGCCTAGTGATGGTAACCAGTGCCTCCATCCCGGTGGCCGAGCGTTTATATGGCAACCCGCTGCATTTTACCATTCGTCATCTGATTTATATGGGCATGGGGCTGGTAGCTGCCTATGCTGTTACCCGGCTACCAGTCAGCTTCTGGCATAACTACAATATGCAGTTATTGTTTGCGGCGCTGGCGCTGCTGGTGGCGGTATTAGTCTTTGGTAAGAATGTGAATGGTTCGACGCGCTGGCTGGCGCTGGGGCCGATTAACGTGCAGGGTGCTGAGCCGGCTAAATTATTCTTCTTTACTTACCTGGCCAGTTATCTGGTACGCCGCCATGAAGAGGTGCGGGAAAACCTGATGGGCTTCCTGAAACCGTTGATTATGCTATTTGTGGTCGCGGTGTTGCTGTTGATGCAGCCTGACCTCGGCACCGTGATAGTGATGTTTGCCACTGCGGTGGTGTTGTTGTTTTTGGCCGGTGCCAAATTATGGCAGTTTATTGCGCTGATCCTGACCGGTCTGGCAGCCATTGCGGTGTTGATTTTCTACAGTGAATACCGCTGGCGCCGGGTTACAGCTTTTCTTGATCCCTGGGCGGATCCCTTTGGTAGCGGTTATCAGCTGACACAGTCATTGATGGCCTTTGGCCGTGGTGGCTGGTCCGGGCAGGGGCTGGGCAATAGTATTCAGAAGCTGGAGTATCTGCCGGAAGCCCATACCGACTTTATTATCTCAGTCATTGGTGAAGAGACGGGCTTTTTTGGTGTCGCGGTTTTATTGGGCTTGCTGTTTATCATAGTGTTCCGCGCCTTGATGATGGGTAACAGAGCACTGCAAAAAGGCATGAGCTTTCACGGCTTTCTGGCCTATGCCCTGGCAATCTGGATTGGTTTTCAAACCGCCGTTAACGCCGGTATGGCCAGCGGGATGATGCCAACCAAGGGTATGACGTTACCCTTTGTCAGCTATGGTGGCAGTAGCCTGATTATTATGCTGATGGCAGCCGCCTTGTTACTGCGGATTGACTTTGAAGTGCGTTTACAGGGTAAGCAAGCCGTCAGTGGAGGCAAGCATGAGTAAGCCGCTGGCATTGATTATGGCCGGCGGTACCGGCGGACATATTTTCCCGGCGCAGGCAGTAGCGCAGGCATTACAGCAAGCCGGCTGGGATATCGCCTGGCTGGGCACGGCAGAACGGATGGAAGCGAAACTGGTGCCGGAGTTTGGCTATCCGTTTTATAGCATTCAGGTAGCAGGCTTGCGTGGCAAAGGTCTGGCTTCGTTATTCAAAGCGCCGTTAATGCTGCTGCGCTCTGTGTGGCAAGCCCGGAGATTGATCAAGCAGTTACAGCCGCAGCTGGTGGTTGGTTTTGGTGGCTATGCCAGTGGCCCGGGAGGCGTTGCCGCCTGGTTAACTGGGGTGCCGCTGTTGATCCATGAGCAAAACGCGGTGCCGGGTAGCACCAATAAATTGCTGGCGCGTTTTGCGCAAAAAATTATGGTGGCGTTCCCGCAGGCTTTTGCCAGCTCGGTCAAGCAACAGTTAGTCGGCAATCCGGTACGACGTGACCTGATTGGCTGTCGGGAAAACCGCGCCGCAGCGCCGGAATTGCGCATCCTGATTGTGGGCGGCAGCTTAGGGGCGAAAGCGCTAAACGAACAATTGCCAGCGCAGTTAATCGCCCTGGCACAACAAGGGCCACTGGCGGTTAAACATCAGACTGGCGAAGCCATGTTGCAGCAGGTCACCGCTGCCTATCAGCCGCTGGTTGAGCAAGGCGTGACGGTTGAAGTCAGTGCTTTTATTAAAGATATGGCGGCGGCCTATCGTTGGGCTGATCTGGTGATTTGCCGCGCAGGTGCCCTAACCGTTAGCGAAGTGGCCGCAGCCGGTATCGCCGCAATCTTTGTGCCGCTGCCGACAGCGATTGATGATCACCAAACTGCCAATGCCCGCAGTTTGACCGAGCAAGGTGGTGGCTGGCTGGTACCACAGGCGCAGCTTGCAACACCGGGTGTGGTGCCAATTATCGCGGAATTAATGCAAAACCGAGCGCTGTTAACCGAGCGCGCTAACAAAGCCAGAGCATTGGCACTGGATAATGCCACCACGCAAGTGGTGGCGTTGTGTCAGCAAGTAACAGGACAAGCAGTATGATTACGACACTTCAGCAGAAAAAACAGGCTATGCGCCGGGTCGAGCGCATTCATTTTGTCGGTATCGGCGGTGCCGGTATGGGCGGTATTGCCGAAGTTTTGCTGAATGAGGGCTACAAAGTTAGCGGTTCCGATATCGCCAGCGGTGCGGTAACGGAGCGGCTGGCCGGGCTTGGGGCGGAGATTTTTATCGGCCACAGCGCGGCAAATATTCAAGGTGCCAGTGTTGTGGTGGTATCCAGTGCCATTAAAGCCGACAATCCAGAGGTGAGCAGTGCGCGGGAATTGCGCATTCCGGTGGTGCGTCGTGCCGAAATGCTGGGTGAGCTGATGCGCTTTCGCCATGGTATTGCCATTGCCGGTACCCATGGCAAAACCACGACCACCAGCCTGATGGCCTCGGTATTTGCCGAAGCCGGCGCCGATCCCACTTTTGTCATTGGTGGTCTATTAAATTCAGCCGGCTCCAATGCCCGCTTAGGTGCCGGCCGCTATCTGATTGCCGAAGCCGATGAAAGTGACGCCTCGTTTTTACATCTGCAGCCAATGGCGACAGTGATCACGAATATCGAAGCCGATCATATGGACACCTATCAGGGCGACTTTGAAAAACTCAAAGCCACCTATCTGGAGTTTTTACATAACTTACCTTTCTACGGTCTAGCGGTGGTTTGCCTCGACGATCCGGTGCTGCGGCAGCTCATTCCCTGTATTGGCCGTACCGTGCTGACCTATGGCTTTAGCGAGGATGCCGACTATCAAATTAGCGATTTTAGTCAAAGCGGCACCGTCAGCCAGTTTGTCATTACCGACCCGGCAGGCAATCAACGCGAGATCAGCCTGAATTTACCGGGCCGGCATAATGCCTTAAATGCCACTGCTGTGTTTGCCTTAGCTCAAGATGAGGGGATTGCCGAGCAGGCAATATTGGCGGCGCTCAGTAAATTTGAAGGCATTGGCCGGCGCTTCCAACAATATGGCGAATTTGACACCGGCCGTGGCAAGGTGCTGTTACTGGATGATTATGGCCATCACCCAACTGAAGTGGCCGCTACTGTTGCAGCGGTGCGTAGCGCCTGGCCAGAGCGGCGCTTAGTGATGTGTTATCAGCCACACCGTTATACCCGTACCCGCGATCTGTATGATGACTTTGTCCGGGTATTGTCCGAAGTTGATACGCTGTTACTGCTCGAGGTTTATGCCGCTGGTGAAGCGCCGATTCCGGGCGCTGACAGTCGCAGTCTGGCGCGCTCGATCCGCGCCCGTGGCCAGTTAGAACCCATTTATGTCGCTCAGCCGGCCGATCTGGCTGCCAGCCTGGCGGAAGTATTACAGGATGGTGATGTGGTACTGACTCAGGGCGCCGGCAATATCGGCGCCTTGGTGAAACAGTTAGCCGCCATGCAGCTGAATATAGAACAATTAAAAGCAACCAAGGGAGCTGCGCTATGAACCCTAACGCAAAAGTTGCCGTGATGTTTGGTGGCCGCTCAGCTGAGCGAGAGGTGTCTTTACGTTCCGGTAAGGCAGTGTTAGCAGCATTATTAGATGCAGGCATTAATGCCTTTGCTTTTGATCCGAAAGAGCAGCCGTTATCCAGCTTGCAGGCGGATCAAGTGTTTATTGTATTGCATGGTCGCGGTGGTGAAGATGGCACCATGCAAGGGGCTTTGCAGCAGCTGGGTTTACCCTACACCGGCAGTGGCGTGCTGGGTTCAGCGCTGGCGATGGACAAGATCCGCTGCAAATGGTTGTTTCAGGCGCAAGGCTTACCAACAGCACCATTTCTGGTAGTACGGCCAGGCGATACCGACTATGCCGCTATGCTACAGCAACTGGGTGGCAAAGTGATGGTAAAGCCAGCGAACGAAGGCTCCAGCATTGGTATGAGTGCCGCCAGTACCGCTGATGAACTGGCCACGGCAATAGCTACCGCCCATCAATATGATCAGGAAGTGCTGGTTGAGCGCTGGATTAACGGCCGCGAATTTACCATCGCGATTTTAAACGGGCAGGTATTGCCGATCGTGGAAATGCGCACCCCGCGGGCGTTTTATGATTACGAGGCTAAATATCAGGCCAATAGCACTGAGTATCTGTGCCCGGCGCCGCTCACGGCAGAGCTTACCGCAGCGATGCAACAAAGTGCGCTGGCAGCGTTTAACGCTGTGGGTGCCAGTGGCTGGGGCCGTGTCGACCTGATGCTGGATCAAAACGGACAGCATTATTTACTAGAGGTGAATACGGTGCCAGGCATGACCGAAAAGTCGCTGGTGCCGATGGCGGCCAAAGCCGCCGGTTACAGCTTCCAGCAGTTGGTATTGGCGATTTTACAGCAAGCGCAAAGTGCAAGGGGCTAAGTCGAAATGGCAGAGCAGGTTAGTGCAGCACCAACTAAAAGCCGGGCGGAATTTATCGCCGGTGTGGTGTTTTTTGCCTGCTCACTGATTTTTTTAATGTACCTGATCGCGACGCTGAAAAACTGGGTGCAGGATCAGCAAAGTGCGCCGATTTCGCAGGTCAAGCTCTATGGTAAGTTTCAGCAGCTGGATGCTGCCGAATTACAACAACGCTTACAACAAGAGTATGTGGGTAACTTTTTTCGGGTGAATGTGGATCAGGTGCAGCAGTTCCTGCAACTCCAGCCCTGGGTGTATCAGAGCGCCGTGCGCAAACTTTGGCCTGATACGCTGGTGGTGGTAGTGACAGAGCAGCAACCGGTAGCGGTATGGAATGGTGACCAGCTATTAAACGATAAAGGCCAGGTATTTACTGCGCCAATTCAACAGCTGGCTACAACCTTACCCTGGTTGCACGGCCCGCAAGGGGCCGAGCAGGATGCCCTGAACATGTTCAGTAAGATGCAGCAGTTATTAACACTGCATCAATTTCAGGTGCGCAAGGTGTGGTTAACTGAACGCTTTGCCTGGCGGTTGGAATTGGCCGATGGCCTTAGCTTGCAGCTTGGGCGGGAAGACACCTTAAAACGGCTACAGCGCTTTATTGAGCTGTATCCACAGATGCAACAACATCAGGCCGGGATGGCCGAAGTTGATTTACGTTATGACACGGGTATTGCCGTGCGCTATGCAGTAACAGACACTAAGAGAAAAACATGACAAAGTCAGCAGAACGGGATTTGATAGTCGGTCTGGATATCGGCACCTCGCAGATTAAAGCGGTGGTGGGCGAGATCACCGCAGATAACCAGCTTAGCATTGTAGGCGTAGGGACGCATGCGTCGCGCGGCATGGACAAAGGTGGCGTTAACGATCTGAACCTGGTGGTGCAGGCAGTGCAGCGGGCAGTGAATGAGGCCGAACTGATGGCCGATTGTCAGGTGTCGTCGGTGTATCTGGGCATTACCGGTAAACATATTCGCTGCCAGAATGAAAGCGGCATGGTACCGATTAACGATACCGAAGTGACCGCCGAGGATGTCGCCAGTGTGATTCACGCCGCTAAGTCGGTGCCGATTTCGGCTGAGCGCCGGATGCTGCATGTACTGCCGCAGGAGTTTTCAGTCGATATGCAGGAAGGGATTAAAAGTCCGGTCGGTATGTCTGGCGTACGCATGGAAGCCCGTGCCCATATCATTACCTGCGCCAATGATATGGCAAAAAATATCGAAAAATGTGTCGAGCGTTGTGGTCTGCATGTCGACCAGTTAATCTTCAGTGCGCTGGCCTCCAGCTATGCGGTATTAACCGATGACGAAAAAGAGCTGGGTGTCTGTGTCGTCGATATTGGTGGTGGTACTATTGATATTGCCATTTTTACCAATGGTGCTTTGCGCCACACCGCCGTGATCCCGGTTGCCGGTAATCAGGTGACCAGTGATATCGCCAAAATCTTCCGCACTCCAATCAGCCATGCCGAAGACATTAAGGTGCAGTACGCCTGTGCCTTGCGCAGTATGGTGGGTAAAGAAGAAAGCATCGAAGTACCCAGTGTTGGTGGCCGGCCGGCGCGTTCGATGTCGCGGCATACGCTAGCGGAAGTGGTAGAGCCACGTTATCAGGAATTATTTGAACTGGTGCAGGAGGAAATCCGCTCCAGTGGTTTAGAAGAGCAAATTGCGGCTGGTCTGGTGTTAACCGGTGGCACTGCCAAGATGGAAGGCGCGGTCGAATTTGCTGAAGATATTTTTCAGATGCCGGTGCGGCTCGGGTATCCGATGCATGTCACAGGTTTACGGGATTATGTCAGTGATCCGGCTTATGCCAGTGTCATTGGCTTATTACTATACGGCAAAGACGTACGCAGCCAACAAAAAGCTGCCGGTCAGAGCCGCGATACAGTCAGCGGGCTGTTTAAAAAAATCAGCAGCTGGTTTAACGGTCAGTTTTGAGTAAGCGTAATAAAACGGAGAGAGAGCTATGTTTGAGTTAATGGAAAACCACAGCGAAGAAGCTGTCATTAAAGTTGTCGGGGTTGGCGGTGGTGGCGGTAACGCTGTCGAGTATATGGTCGCCAGCAATATCGAAGGTGTAGAGTTTATTGCGGCGAATACCGATGCGCAGGCACTGCGTAATTCCTCAGCCAATGTGACGCTGCAACTGGGTGCTGCCGTAACCAAAGGTTTAGGTGCCGGCGCCAATCCGGAGATTGGTCGCCGCTCAGCGGAAGAAGATCGCGAAACCATCAAGAAAACGCTGCAAGGCGCTGACATGGTGTTTATCGCCGCGGGTATGGGTGGCGGTACCGGTACCGGTGCTGCGCCAATCGTTGCCGAAGTCGCGAAAGAGCTGGGCATTCTGACTGTTGCCGTGGTGACTAAACCCTTCCCGTTCGAAGGTAAAAAGCGCACCGCCTTTGCCGATGAAGGTATTGCAGAGCTGAGCAAGCATGTTGACTCGCTGATCACTATCCCGAACGACAAACTGTTAAAGGTGCTGGGTAAAGGCACCAGCCTGCTGGATGCGTTTAAAGCGGCCAATAATGTGTTGTTAGGTGCGGTGCAGGGTATCGCCGAATTAATTACCCGCCCGGGTCTGATCAACGTGGACTTTGCTGACGTACGTACTGTGATGTCAGAAATGGGTACTGCGATGATGGGTACCGGTCGTGCTACCGGCCCGGACCGGGCTGAAGAAGCAGCCGAGCAGGCTATCTCCAGCCCGCTGCTGGAAGATATCGATTTATCCGGCGCGCGTGGCATTCTGGTGAATATCACTGCTGGTCTGGATATCAGTATCGAAGAGTTTGAAACTGTTGGTAACGCAGTAAAAGCCTTCGCTTCTGAGAACGCGACCGTTGTCGTCGGTGCTGTTATCGATCCGGAAATGCGTGACGAGCTGCGGGTGACCGTCGTTGCCACGGGTATTGGTGCGGATCGCAAACCAGATATCAGCCTGGTACCAACGCATCACCGTGCCGAGCCGGTCAGCCACAGCTATGTACAGCATGGTAATACCATGCGTCAGAGCGCACCGCAGCCAGTAGTACAGCGTGAAGAAGTATTACAAACCAAGGTGCAACCTGAGCCAAAAGGCGGCGGTATTGATATTTTTGATATCCCGGCCTTTTTACGCAAACAGGCTGACTAATACCGAAAATTATGCGGTAGCAGTATGTGGTAACAGGTAGTGGCGATTTAAGCTTAGCAGTTAATGGAGTTCATTTGCTGTTCAGCCAATATTTGGCATAGTTGCAGTCATGTGCTATGCTTCGCGCCCATTTTGTTTGCTTAGTAAATGAGCAGGATAAAATTATGATTAAACAACGTACCATCAGCCAAACAGTCAGTTCTGTCGGCGTCGGGTTACACAAAGGGGAAAAGGTTACGCTTACTCTCCGGCCTGCACCCGATAACACCGGAATTATATTCCGGCGTGTAGACCTGGACCCGGTAATTGACTTTAAGATCACGCCATCACTGGTCGGTGATACGGTGATGTGTACCTGTTTAATTAATGAGCAGGGCGTGCGCCTCTCTACTACCGAACACCTGATGGCCGCTATCGCCGGTCTGGGCATCGACAATCTGGTGATTGATGTCGATGCGCCGGAAATCCCGATTATGGATGGTAGCGCCAATCCTTTCGTCTATCTGTTGCTGGAAGCAGGTATCAGCGAACAGCGACTGGCAAAAAAGTTTATCCGTATTAAGCAGACTGTGCGGGTAGAAGATGGCGATAAGTGGGCCGAGTTTAAGCCTTACAATGGTTTTAAACTGGACTTTGCCATCAGCTTCAACCACCCGGTCATTTCTGAAACCACCCAGCATCTGGTGATGGATTTCTCTGCTGCGGCCTTTATCAAAGAAATTAGCCGTGCCCGCACCTTTGGTTTCCTGCATGAAGTGGAATACCTGCGCGCTAACAACCTGGCGTTAGGTGGTAGCATGGATAACGCCGTGGTGCTGGACGAATACCGGGTATTAAACCAGGACGGCCTGCGTTACGACGATGAGTTTATCAAGCACAAAATTCTGGATGCCATTGGCGACCTGTACATGGCCGGTTACAGCATTCTGGGTGAATTCCGCTCTTACAAGACCGGTCACGCCCTGAATAACCAGCTGTTAAGTGCCGTGTTAGCTAACCAGGAAAACTGGGAATTTGTGACCTTTGAAGACAAAGCCGAGATGCCGATTTCGTTTTTGGCGCCGCAGTTGGCATAATGTTGAATGTTGAATGTTGAATGTTGAATGTTGAATGTTGAATTGGGCCGCTCTGCGGCCCGATTCGTTTTCAGGGTTTCAGTAAGCGCTGCAAAGCTTGTTGTACCGGGCCGTCACTGCTGGCGGCTAACGCGGCCAGTTGCTGACGATTCTGTTCGCTAAGACCACCTTTTTTCACCTGATAGGCTGCTGCTGCCTTTTCCTGCACACTGAACGGTTTATTCTGACCATTGGGCGAAACTTCGATGTCGAGACCCGCTAAATCAGGCAAGATTTTCTGCCGGAAATTGGCTAAAATGGCGTCGCGTTGCATTTTCAGGCGGGTGGCCCAGGCCGCTGAGCTGCATAAAATGACAGCCCGGCCATCTTTGATATTGGCAACCTGACAAAAGCCCAGTTGTGGCGTTTGCAACAGCTCGGCCAGAACCTGATTAAACTGGCTGAGCACGCTAAACTGCTGTTGAATACCCGATAGCTGACCGTGGCTTAACAGCCGGCTCAGATCTTCAGGTTTATGGTTATAGCGTTTCATCAGGCAAGGTACCACAGACAGATATCGGCAAAAATTGTAGCAGTTTTTTGCATACAGCCATAGCTTAAGCCTTGAAAGGCACTGTCTTTAGCGCCATATCCTGCTAACATCTGCCAACAACTGGCCTGGTGCGCAGGTAACAGCAAAAATTAATACTGGCGTCGCCAGGGCTGCAATCACCTTAGTTGCCTCAGCAAGCGGCGTAGGGCATGCAGTTTAAACTTAATATGGTATTGGGATAATGTTTGGAAATCTTTTCGCCAAAATAATTGGCAGCCGCAACGACCGTTTTCTGAAGAAACTGAAAAAATCCGTGGCGCAAATTAACGCGCTGGAAGCCGAATACGAAAAGCTGAGTGACGAACAACTAAAAAGTAAAACCAGCGAATTCAAACAACGGGTGCAAAACGGTACCAGTCTGGATGATATTCTGCCGGAAGCCTTTGCCACAGTGCGTGAAGCCAGTAAGCGCGTATTTGGCATGCGGCACTTTGATGTGCAGCTACTTGGCGGTATGGTGCTGCATCAGGGTAAGATTTCTGAAATGCGCACCGGTGAAGGTAAAACCCTGACCGCTACGCTGCCCGCCTATCTGAACGCGCTTAGCGGCAAGTCTGTACATGTGATTACTGTTAACGACTACCTGGCAAAACGCGATGCGCAAACTAACGAGCCGCTGTTTAGTTTCCTCGGTTTAACGGTTGGCGTTAACGTACCGGGCATGCCACATCCGGAAAAGCAAAAAGCTTATGCTGCCGATATTACCTATGGTACTAACAACGAGTTTGGCTTTGACTATCTGCGCGACAATATGGCGTTCTCACCGCAGGACCGGGTACAACGTGACCTGGCCTACGCCATTATCGACGAAGTCGACTCGATTTTAATCGACGAAGCCCGTACCCCACTGATTATCTCTGGCCCGGCCGAAGACAGCTCTGAGCTGTACAAGCAAATTAATAAGCTGGTACCGCTGTTGGAAAAACAGGAAAAAGAAGACGAAGAAGGCAAGCACGGTGATGGTCACTTTACCGTGGACGAAAAAGCGCGGCAGGTTTACCTGACCGAGCAAGGCCAGATCAAAGTTGAAGAGATGCTGCGCGAGCAGGGCATGATTGGCGAGCAGGACACCTTATTCTCCGCTGCGAATATCACCTTACTGCACCATGTTTATGCGGCCTTACGGGCGCACCAGCTGTTTAAGCGTGACGTGGATTACGTGATTAAAGACGGCGAAATCGTGATTGTTGATGAGCACACCGGCCGGACTATGGAAGGCCGTCGCTGGTCAGAAGGCTTACACCAGGCGGTGGAAGCCAAAGAGGGTGTACGGATCCAGAACGAGAACCAGACGCTGGCTTCGATTACGTTCCAGAACTACTTCCGTTTATACGACAAACTGGCCGGTATGACCGGTACCGCCGATACCGAAGCCTTTGAATTCCAGCAAATTTATGGCCTGGAAACCATAGTAGTACCAACTAATAAGCCGATGGTGCGTAACGATATGGCTGATTTGGTGTACCTGACGGCAGAAGATAAATACAATGCCATCATCGAGGACATCAAACAAGCACGCGATGCCAAGCGCCCGGTGTTAGTCGGTACCGCTTCGATTGAAAGCTCAGAGTACTTATCCAGCCTGCTACACAAAGCGAAAATTACCCACCAGGTACTAAACGCCAAGTTCCACGCTAACGAAGCGCAGATTATTGCCGATGCCGGCCGCGCCGGTACTGTTACTATTGCCACTAATATGGCCGGTCGGGGTACCGACATCGTGCTGGGCGGTAGCTTACAGGCTGAATTAAAAGCCTTGGGCGCGGAGGCTACAGACGAGCAAATCGCTGCCGCTAAAGCAGACTGGCAGCAGCGCCACGATGCGGTGATCGCGGCGGGTGGCTTGCATATTATCGGTACTGAGCGCCATGAATCCCGCCGTATTGATAACCAGCTTCGCGGTCGTGCCGGTCGTCAGGGTGACCCTGGCTCATCACGTTTTTATCTGTCGTTAGAAGATGCACTGATGCGTATTTTCGCATCGGATCGGATGGCCGGCATGATGCGTAAGCTCGGTATGGCACCGGGCGAAGCCATTGAGCACCCTTGGGTTAGCCGTGCTATCGAAAACGCCCAACGTAAAGTAGAAGCCCGAAACTTTGATATCCGTAAGCAATTACTGGAATTCGATGATGTTGCCAACGATCAGCGTAAAGTGGTGTATGAGCAACGTAACGACCTGTTAGACACCGCCGATATCAGTGAAACCATTCACGCTATCCGTGAAGATGTGGTCGAACGGGTGATTAACGAATATATTCCGCCACAATCGCTGGATGAAATGTGGGATATTCCGGGTCTGGAGCAACGCTTGCAAGCCGACTTTGGGGTTGAGCTGCCGATTGGTCAGTGGTTGAAAGACGATAAGAAACTGTTTGAAGAAAAACTGCGTGAGCGCATTCAGCAAGATGTCGGCGCCGCCTATGCCCTGAAAGAGCAAATGGTGGGGCCACAGGTGTTACGCCAGTTTGAAAAAGCCATTATGTTGCAAAGCCTCGATAGCCACTGGAAAGAGCATCTGGCGGCGATGGACCACTTGCGGCAGGGCATTAACCTGCGTGGCTATGCGCAGAAGAACCCGAAACAGGAATATAAGCGCGAAGCGTTTGAGCTGTTTACTACTATGCTGGAAAACCTGAAGCTGGATGTGATCGGCATTTTAAGCCGGGTACAGGTAAGGGCGTCTGAAGATGTGGAAGCGGTAGAAGAACAACGCCGTAAAGCCGATCAGGTACCACATCAGTATCAACACGCCGAAGCTGAGCATGTGGGTGGCGAGCTGCCGGAAGGCGTGCGAGGCAATGCGCCGGTGTATCGTGACGGCACTAAGGTAGGCCGAAACGATCCTTGTCCTTGTGGCTCTGGCAAAAAGTATAAGCAGTGCCATGGCCAGCTTAGCTAAGCCCTTACTGCATGTCGCGGTTGGCGTGATTTTGCGCCAACAGCAGGTGCTGTTGGCCAAACGCGCTGCCGGTAAGCATCAGGCGAACCGCTGGGAGTTTCCCGGCGGTAAGCTGGAGCAGGGCGAGACGGTAGCGGCGGCGTTAAAGCGCGAGCTGGCTGAGGAAATCGGCATTACAGTATTAGAGGCCGAGCCTTTTATGCAGCTGCAACATGAATATCCGGAGCGTTGTGTGTTGCTGGATATTTATCTGGTTACCGACTTTAGCGGCGAACCGCATGGCGCTGAGGGGCAGCCTTTATATTGGGCAGAGCTGAGTGAGCTGGACCAGTTATCGCTGCCCGATGCTAACCAGCCGATTGTTGAGCAATTGCAGGCGGCTTTTCTGGTTAGTGCTTAGCCGCTGCCATTAACCGCCAACCAGCCCTGAATACTCTCTAATCCCTGGTCACTCTTGAAAGAATTGGTTGTCTTTCGCCAGAAATTCCTGCTCTAACTCAGCCAGAAACTCTTCAGATAAGGCGGTATCAATCGGCTGTTTGTCGGGGATGCGGTGATTTTCTGCCGCCCAGTCACCTAAATCAATCAGCTTACAGCGCTCAGAACAAAATGGCCGGAACGGCGATTGCGCGCTCCAAATAACCGTTTTTTCGCAAGTAGGGCATTTTACCGTGGTGGTCATAGATATTCCTGCAGAGCTAACATCAGGCCCGCAGTTTAGCTTGGTTCTTAACAGCAAGCCAGTTGGAAGCGGATATCGTTACTACAAGCACTGCGGCCATCCTGCTCTGATAACTGCATAAAGCGGATTGCATAACGATAACGATTGCCACTGACCGTGGGGAAAGAGTAACAATCCTGAGAGTATTTAATCCGCAACAATTCAAATTGCTCTGCATTTTGCTGGTAAAAGCCGTTTTCCGCCTGCAGTTCTGTAAATTCACCGCGTTGGCGAATAAAGTTCAGCACAAAAGCCAACGTTTGTTCAGTAAGTGCCAGTTGTGCCAGCCAGCCACTAATTTGTTGCTGTTGCTCACTGGTTGGTAACTTTAGCCAATATTGCAGCTGCGGCACATCAAAGAAGCAGCAACCGCCTGGTAATGCAAACCGCTGGCGTAATGGCGCTAAAAATTTATCCTCTTTAAGTGACATTGCTAGCTTGCCACAACGGATCAGTTCCGTTTGAAAACGCAGAGCTTGTTGTAGTAATGGTTGCAGCTTTTTATCAGATACAGCGGGATGGCGCGACCATTGTACCAATTGGCTTTCGCAGCGTTCCAAATCTTTCAGCAGGTCTGGTTTAATATCATTGCGATCCAGCATATCGAGCAGGCTGAATAGGGTGCTAAAAAAGCTCAGTTGCTGCGCTTCATCCTGGCCAGTACGTAAGCTGGAAAGCTGGGTAAACAAATGCTCAACCCGCAAATAGGTGCGGATTTTGGTATTTAGCGGGTGTTCGTATACTATTTCAGCAGTCATCACTGCTCTTTGTGTCTTATTTCTCGGCTAAGTTCAAGATATTTTTCATGTAAATGCGCAATTTGTTCAGTGAGTTGCGACAAACTGCCATTATTGTCAATGATATCATCAGCCCGGGCCAGTTTTTGTTGCCGGCCCAGTTGCGCGGCCATAATGGCTTTTACCTGCTCAGCATTATTCTGATCGCGTGCTATGGTGCGTTTTAACTGGGTTTGCTCGCTAACATCGACCAGCAATACCCGGTCGCAGAATATATCCAGACCGTTCTCCAATAGCAAGGGAGCAACCAGCAGCGCATAGGGTGTAGGCAGGGCGGTTAACTGGGCAAACAGCTGCTCCCGGATCGCCGGATGCAGTAACTGTTCCAGCCAGAGTTTGGCGGTCTGGTCACTAAAGATGCGCTGGCGCAGCGCAGCGCGGTTTAAGCTGCCATCGGCCTGCAATAACTCAGCACCAAAGTGCTCGCTAATAGCGGCTAAGGCGGGTGTGCCGGGTGCGACTATTTCGCGTGCCACGATATCGGCATCAACATAACCAGCACCCAAAACACGAAACTGCTCGGCTACAGTGCTTTTACCGCTGCCGATGCCACCGGTTAAGCCAATCAGTAGTTTGCCGGTTAGCGTACTCATAGGCCGAGGTAAGACAGATAAGCGCCGGTAAGTTGTTCGCCCCATAAGATAGCAATCCAGCCTGCTGCTGCGATATAGGGGCCAAAGGGGATAGGCGTGGCTTTATCTTTACCCTGAATACTCAGCAGTGTTGCCCCGATCACCGCCCCTACCAGCGACGAGAGCAGAATAATCAAGGGCAGTTGTTGCCAGCCCAGTAAGGCACCAAAAATGGCTAACAGCTTAAAATCACCATAGCCCATGCCCTCTTTACCGGTTAGCAGCTTAAAGCCCCAATACACCGCCCACAGGCTTAAATAACCGCAAGCCGCACCTAAGATCGCCGTCGCCGGATCGACCAAGGCATGCTCGCTTAAACTAAATACTAAGGCCAGCCATAGTAGGGGCAAGGTAATCTGGTCTGGCAGCAGCATCTTATCGATATCGATAAAACTGAGGGCAACCAAACCAAAGGTGATCAGCAGCAAGATCGCGGCTGTGGTGGTGACGCCAAATTGCCAGGCAACCGTAGTGGCTAATAGCGCGGTCAGTAACTCTACGGCCGGGTAGCGGATACTGATCCTGGTATGGCAATGCCGGCAGCGGCCCTTTAGCCATAACCAACTTAAAAGCGGGATGTTATCGCGGGCTGTAATAGGTGTATGGCAACTGGGGCAGGCGGAGCGGGGCACGGCCAGGTTAAAACGCTCAGTTACTGCACTTGAGGGCGCTTGCTGAAAATAGGCCTGAAACTCAGCCTGCCATTCCCGCTCCATCATCAGTGGCAGGCGGTAAATTACCACATTTAAAAAACTACCGATGACCAGACTAAACATAAACACCAACAGCAGATACAACCAGCTGTGCTGTTGTAATAACAGGATAAATTCTGACATTAAACAATATTACCCATCTGGAAGATTGGCAGATACATAGCGATAATCAGGCCACCGATAATCACCCCCAGTACCGCCATAATCAGCGGCTCTAACAGGGCGGTTAGGCCATCGACGGCATCGTCGACTTCCTGCTCATAGATATTGGCGACTTTCGACAACATACTATCCAACGAGCCGGACTCTTCGCCAATCGATACCATTTGAATGACCATTTCCGGAAAACGATCGGTTTGCTTCATTGCAAAATGCATTTGATTACCTGACGAAACCTCGTCACGCACATCAAGAATCGCCTTTTTGTAAATTTCATTGCCAGAAGCGCCGGCCGCCGATTCCAGCGCTTCAATTAGCGGCACGCCGGCGGCAAAGGTGGTCGACAAGGTGCGGGCATAACGCGCTACTGCCGCCTTATTTAGAATCATGCCAAATACCGGGGCTTTGAGTAGCATGGCATCACAAGCCGTGCGGAATTGCAGATTATTGTTATAGCCTTTACCTGTGAGATAGCCAGCAACAATAATAGCGCCCAGCACCACCCACCAATACTTTTGCATTAACTCGGAAATACCGAGTACAAAAAGGGTAAAGCCCGGCAGCTCAGCACCAAAGCTGCCAAAAATTTCCGCAAACTGTGGCACCACAAAGATTAGCAATATGGAGGTTACAATACCGGCGACAACAACAACAGCAGCAGGGTAAAACATCGCTTTTTTAATTTTTGATTTTAAGGCTTCGGCTTTTTCTTTATAAATCGCAATCCGATCAAAGATTTTATCCAGGGCACCCGACTGTTCGCCCGATTTGACCAGGTCACAATAGAGATCATCAAAATACTTGGGATGCTCACGCAGCGTATCGGATAGCGGTAAACCGGCCTGAATTTTAACTGAGATTTTTTGCATTAATGTGCGCAGGCTTTTATTGTCAGAGCCATTGGCAATCAAATCGATAGATTGCACCAGCGGGACACCGGCGCCGAGCATAGTCGCGATCTGCCGGGTGACCACAGCAATATCCATTGCGGTAATACGCTTTTCATCGCCAAATAGCGATTTCGGTTTTTTCTTAACGGCAGATGGGGTAACGCCTTGCTGGCGTAGCAGCGCCTTGGCTTCGGCGATACTGGTGGCTTTAATTTCGCCGTTTTTCTTATCGCCTTTACGATTTACACCCTTATAGTTAAAGGTTTGCAGCTCTTTTATTTTAAATTTTGTATTTTGAGCCATCAGCAAGGATCCTTATCAGCTCTGTGTGCTACTTTGCAACAGTATAGCTCTTGTTATCAAAAAGTCTTATGTAAGCCAATAGCTTAACCTTTGGTTACCCGGTTGACTTCGGCCAGGCTGGTAACACCTGCCGCCGCCTTAATTAACCCCGACTGACGTAAATTATTAATCCCTTCCAGCTGGGCTTGCTGCGCAATATCCAGCGAGTTACCGTTTTCCATAATAATATCGGCCATTTTCGGGCTAATCGGCATCACTTCGTAAATACCGACCCGGCCTTTATAGCCGTTAGTACAGTGCTCACAGCCCACCGGCTTAAAGATAGTGATTTTATCCAGTTGGTCTTCGCGAAAGCCCTGACGTAATAATTCAGCTGCCGGTATATGCTCGGGTTGTTTGCATTTTGGGCATAAGCGCCGCGCCAGACGCTGGGCAATAATTAACGATACTGAACTGGCGACGTTATAGGCCGGTACGCCCATATTCAGTAACCGGGTTAAGGTTTCCGGCGCCGAGTTGGTGTGTAAGGTTGATAGCACTAGGTGGCCGGTTTGCGCTGCTTTAATGGCTATTTCTGCAGTTTCCAGATCGCGGATTTCACCGACCATTACCACGTCCGGATCCTGACGTAAAAAGGACTTTAATGCGGTAGCAAAGGTTAAACCGGCGCGTGGATTAACCTGCACCTGGTTAATGCCGGGTAAGTTAATTTCCACCGGATCCTCAGCGGTCGAGATATTGGTTTCTTCAGTATTTAAAATATTTAAGCCGGTATACAGCGATACCGTTTTCCCGCTACCAGTAGGGCCGGTAACCAGAATCATACCCTGCGGCTGCGCTAAGGCATCTAAATAACGTTTTTTTTGCTCCGGCTCATAACCCAGTATATCGATCCCCAGCATGGCGCTGTCGGAGTCGAGGATCCGCATTACAATTTTCTCACCCCACAGGGTGGGCAGGGTACTAACCCGGAAATCGATCGACTTTTTCGCCGATAGCTTAAGTTTAATCCGGCCATCCTGTGGTACCCGCTTCTCGGCAATATCTAATCGCGACATTACCTTTAGGCGTGCTGATAAACGGGTAGATAAGGCAACCGGCGGGCTGGCGACCTCGTTTAAAATGCCGTCAATCCGAAAACGGATGCGATAGCTTTTCTCGTAAGGTTCAAAGTGCAGATCCGAGGCGCCTTTACGGATGGCATCCAGCAATATTTTGTTAATAAAGGCGATAATGGGCTGGTCATCTTTATCCGGCTGCGCTGAGACGATATCGTCCTGCTCATCCTCCACCACCACACCCATGGCTGAGAGATCCCAATCCCCTTCAGCACCACCCAAACTGTCGTAAGCATTTTCAAACAGTTTATCTAGCAGCTTATGTAATTTGTCGTAGTGCACAACCACGACTTCAGCATTCATGCCGGCATTAAATTCAAAGTCTTCAATCGCCGCGATATTGGTCGGATCCACCACCGCCAGATACATAGTGCGGCCGCGTTTACTCAACGGCAGCATATCACTCTTGCGGGTCAGCTTTTCGTTACGCATATCTTCCGGAATAGAAGCTGGGTTAAACAGCTCCAGATCCAGCGTCAGATGGTTACCGATACTGGCCGCCACTTCATGCAAGGTGTCGGAATTAATCAGTTTTTCGTTAATTAGTAATTCGGGTAAGGTACGGTATTGGCGGGATTTTTCCAGAATGACGCGCTGAGCTTTATCGCCGTCGATAAAACTTTGCTGAATCAAACGTTTAAGAAGCGTGGAATTGGTATTCACCGCCATAATGGCTGCAGGCCCCGGAAATTATCCATAATCTATAGTACACAGATTATGCCAGTATCCCTTATATATTCAAGGTTTAACACTAGTTTGCTGCGAAAAGCGACCAAGGTCTTATTTAATATAGCACCAGGCTGGAAAACTGACTTAGTGCAAAACTGAGATTACAGAGTTGCGTTGGCTATCTGCTATTGTTACGCAACCCTGCTGCACCCGATAAACCGCTGCTCAGGATTGATATTTAGCAATCATTTTCGCCAACCTGCCATCCTGCTGTAACTTATCCAGCACCGCATTAATTTGCTGCAGTTGCTGTTCGCCGACACTGCCTTTACTTAACATCAGATAAACCTCCGACTCGGGCAGGCGTAAGCTGCTGGCACTAATATAACGATCCAGACCTTTGCGGCGTAAAATGGCGGTGGCAACCATACTGTCTTCCAGCAGCGCACTGATTTCTTCATCTAACAACCGTGCCATATTTAGCTCGCTAAGCTGGGCACTAACAAAAGACTCCGGCATCTGCCCCAGTAACTCGTCAACCTCAGTGCCATAAAAATAGCCACTAACTAAACCGATCTTATGCCCGGCCGACAGCATTGCCGCTAAATTGGGGAAATTAAGCTGAGCATCCTGACGTTGATACAACACAAACTGTTCTTGCCGGTAGGGCCGGGAAAACCAGGCATAACGCTCACGTTCGCTGCTAATCGACGCGCCGGGCAAGATATCCAGCTCGCCGCTTTGCAGTTTGCGCAGCAACGCAGCCCAGGTGTCTTGCTCCAGACTTAGCTCACAATTTAATTCGGCGGCCAGGGTTTGCAAAATTTCAATATCCAAGCCCTGAGGCTGCTGACCCTGCCCCAGGTAGTGGTATGGTTCCCAGGCATCAAAGCCAGCGCGTAACACACAAGCTGGGGGATTTTCGGCCGCAACGGGCGTTACCTCAGCGGCCGGGCCAGAGTTAGCAGCCGGTTTACAAGCAAGCAGGAGTAAAGATAACAACATAACCAACAGTAGAGGAAAGCTGCGCATGGCAAAGCTCCTTACAGGTTTTAGCGTCTCGTTAAGTGTAGCTGGCAGCCTTTAAACCGCCAGTTAAGTTTCGCCGCTTATGGCTGATATTTATCGCGACGAAACAGACGCTAAAACAAAGATAGCAGCTTAACGCTCAATGCCTTGCTGCGGTAGTTCAGCATTAATCAAACGGGCTAATGCCGGTTCTGGCGCCGCAAATTGAATACCTGCGGTTAAGCCATATTCGTCAATACGGGCATTACGGATAGTGCCATGCAGCATGACATTAAACTCGGCAACATCATGTGCAATATGGACTAAAACCGTCGCCAGCCGGATTAAATCAGGCTTGTACGGGGTTTTAAATAAGAAGCGACAGCCATTCGCAGAAATATCCACCAGGTGACCATCTACCTGTACCGGTTTGTCCAGTTTCTCCATCGACAAGCGCAAGCGGGCCGGCAGATAAATACTATTGCGTTTTTCGTTACGAAGCGCGCGTCGCTGCACCAGTGGAGGAAAATTAACCATAATAATTTTATCGGGGAAGCGGACGATATGCAGTAATTCACTGCGAAAGGCAAAGCATTCACCCAACGCATCCTCTACCAGAAAGCGACAGATTAATGGTAAGCCACTAAGTAACTGACTATCCGGGATCGCATCATCGTCCAATCGCAGTAACACATATTTGCCAGGCCGAAAGCCCAGCAATTCGCAGCTACAGCGAATTTTGCGCTGACTTAACAGCTCCAAATCAAAACGCTGACCGATCTTGATATAGTTTAGCCAGTCATTATTGTCACCACTAGGCGCCGGGCTTTCTTCGTACAGCAGCACAGAAGGTGGAACAGGCATAACTCATCCTTGGTTATAAAAAGAAAATCTAAAGTACTATGAAACATCTGCCGATAAAGGTCAACGGAATAATTTGCGAGTAATATGATAGCCTTAGCTACTATTAAGCGGTTAAATAAGCCGTTAAACCTAATCTGAGCTGGCCGCGAATATCAATACTCAGACGGGTTTGGTGTTAGGGATCTGGCCCAGCCGCTTTCTAAATGCCTGACCTTAGCCGATACTTAAGCACGACTATTTAACTCAGTCTGTGCTATGAAAAGCCTGCTTAGTTTGACCGCCGCGCTAATATTACTGCCGCTATTAACCGCCTGCGGGGTAGCACCGGCAAAAAACCAGCTGTCGTTACGGCTGGGTTTTTATGTCGCTGCGGATACGCCCTGTGCTAACGCCTCTAATGCGACGCTATTGCTATTGCGAGCCAATGGCATAGGTGGCGCCAGAGATTTTTGCCAGTTTCTCAGTATCCGGCAGCTTAACGCCCAAGACTTTTTGGTTACCGAATCCTGTGCCGACTTTCAAGCTTCCGAAGCTGAACAGCGGTTGGTGCTTTATCATGTTATCGATGCAGTAAGTTTTAAACTGAGCCGGGTTACTGCCGAACAGCCAGTATTAAGCCAACCAATCGATACAGACGTTTTCTATCAAGGTTATTATTGTCCGCAGTCGAGTTTGCCCGAACCCTGGCGCGATAATGATTTATCTGATTTGGGTATTAATATTAAGCCATAATAACCTGGGGAGCCCACAGGAGCTGGCCCTAAGGGTTTTCAGTTATACTACTATGTAAATAAATGATATTGTTCATTATCGTCTGCCGAAAGTGCTGCCAACACACTAAGGAGCAAATATATGCGTCTGTCTGATTATGAAAAATCAGTGATTTTTAAAGCGATCACCGCTGAGGATGCTAATGCCAAAGTGTTTTTATTTGGCTCTAGAGCAGACAATAATGCCAGGGGGGGAGATATCGACTTGCTGGTATTATCACAACACTTTGACAAGCAAAAACTGCGTGCCGCACGTTGGCGAATATTGGAACAACTCGGAGAGCAAAAAATAGATATCATCGCCAGTGCAGATGGCTCAGAACCTTTTGTGCAGTTAATTAAGCCAACCGCTGAGGAATTATCATTGTGAGCAGGTTAAGCTCGGCCTCGCATTTAGCTTTATGTGCATCACAGCTACAGGATGCCAGTAAATGGCTACAGCGCTCCTTTGAGCAGTGCCAGCCTATTGATATCACTAAGCCGCTTACAGCTGAACAGTATGATGCCTTAGAAAACCTTAGCAGCCGCTTTGCTCGTGTGGTGGATATTTTAATTAATAAGCTTTATCGCGCTATAGATGTCGCTGAATTGCTGGAAGCGGGTAGTTTAATTGATACCATTAATCGGGCAGTTAAAAAAGGGTTGCTTGAAGATAACCAAACAGCCAGGACACTGAAAGATATCAGAAATGAAATCGTACATGAGTATGTGGTAGAAAATTTAAAAAACCTGCAACTCGAGATTCTGCGTTATACCACCATTCTGCTTGAGTTGGTAAAGGTTGCATTGAGCTATATTGACGACAAACAGCTGACGCGCCATTAAAATTCAGAAGTTGCCGAATTTTGCCAGCGCTGGTTTGGTATCTGCCCCCGAGGGTTTCAGCTATACTCTGCTGATAAGATAATGTTTGAACAAGGAATAACGATGCAGGATATCCGCTGGCAGCAACGTTTTCAAAACTTTCAGCGCGCCTTTGGTTTATTGCGCGAGGCGATGGATCAGGATCTGAAGCAATTAAATCAGCTGGAGAAAGAGGGGATTATTCAGCGCTTTGAATTTACCTTTGAGCTGGCGTGGAAGGTGCTGAAAGACAAAATGGAGCATGATGGTTTGGTAATCGACCAAATTTCGCCGCGCGCCGTTGTCAGATTGGCCTATCAGGCTAAATATATCGCCGATGCGGAGGTATGGCTGCGAATGATAGGGGATCGTAACTTAATGAGCCACACTTATGACAGCGCTAAGTTTGAACTGGTGTTGCAAGCCATTGCCAGCGACTATTTACCAATGCTAACGGAGTGGCAACTCGGGCTATTAGAAGAAATCGTTCAGGGTCAGGAATGAAGCCGCAGTTTGGTTTGTCGCCGCAGCAGTATGCTGAATTGCTGAGTACTTTAAAGCAGTTCCCGGCAATTGAGTCGGCAATTATTTTTGGCTCCCGTGCTAAGGGTACCATGCACGAACGCAGTGATATTGATCTGGCGGTAACGGGCAAAGCGCTCGACAGGCATATGCTGGCAGAGTTAATGCTGGCTTTTGATGATAGTAATTTGCCGTTCCAGGTGGATATACAACCGCTATCCGATATTCAGAACCCGGCATTGCTCGAGCATATCAGTCGCATTGGTCAGGTAATCTATCCTTAGTTTTCGTCGTTGGTAGTTGTTCGGTATCTGACCCCGAAGGTTAAAGGTTTGACCCCGAAGGTTTAGGTTTGCAAGGATGAAAAGATACGCGCACTGGCGTGCGCGCGGGTTCGGTTACGCTATTGACACCGAGAGGCTAATGGGTGACCCCGAAACAACGAAAAACAACGAACAACGGAAACGAACGGACCGGAACAAACGGCAAACGGTATCTGACCCCGAAAAAGGTTTGGTTCAGCGCTCTACCTCTTTAAAAGCACCAGAGACATATTTATGCAGGATGCTACTTACCAACGATTGATAAGGTAGTCCTTGCTCAAGTGCTCGCCGCTGGATAACTTCCAAATCACGTACCGAAATCCGCACACTGATTTTTCGGTCTTGTTCGATATTATTGGCAGCGAGTTGCATTAGTGCATTTTTCCGCTCAGGGGAAAAATCTGAAATCAGTTCTTCTGCCACAAAATCATTGATAAGGTCCTGTTCGTCAGCGGTATATTTTGGATCGTGCATAGAATTTACCTCAAATACTGCTTGGTTGCTTTACGGCTTGGAATAATCGTTTTCAAAAAAAGTTCATGCTCAGTCTCTACATACGGGACTAAGCAAGCCTGCTGGCCGATTTGCACGACCATAATACGCTGGTTAGGG